>CADAPW010000157.1 GCA_902789915.1 uncultured Bacteroidia bacterium
CGGAACGGGAAAAACCTACACGGCCGTGGCTTTGGCGGTCAGAGCACTGAAAGCCAAGCAAGTACGAAGAATTATTCTAACCCGTCCCGCTGTTGAAGCTGATGAGCACCTTGGTTTCCTTCCCGGCGACCTGAAAGACAAGCTCGACCCTTATTTGCAACCGCTTTATGACGCACTGCGCGACATGATACCCTCTACAAAATTAGAGAGTTACATGGAAGACCATACCATTGAGATTGCGCCTTTGGCCTTCATGCGCGGCCGCACTCTCGACCACGCTTTCGTCATCCTCGACGAGGCGCAAAATGCCACGCGCAGCCAACTGAAGATGTTCCTCACCCGCATGGGTCGCTCGGCCAAGTTCATCGTCACCGGCGACATCACCCAAATCGACCTGCCACCCAAGACGCCGTCTGGATTGCCTCAAGCCATGGAGGTTTTGAAAGACGTGAAAGGCATTGAATTCATCTATTTAGATGACAAGGATGTGGTGCGACATAAATTGGTCACCGACATTATTAATGCCTATAAAAAGCATCTTACGGGAAAAGAAGAAGAGCAAAATGAATCAATATGAATAGGTATTTGACATTTTTAAACAATTACTTGGGTAATGAAAGATCAAGAGACAGACTATATACTGCCTTGGATTTGTTTGAACATCCAGAATTGATAGATACAGTTAAGCATAAATCTGGGATATATATCATAATGAGCCCCTCGCAAAAATTCATATATCCATTAGGAGCCTCACCTATTATTTATATTGGTACTTCAAACGATTTACATCGGCGATTAAAAGAGCATATCAAATACTACGGAATTGCTGTCGAACATTGGAAAGACCATACCCGTTGGATTTATGGCAGATACAACTATATTATTTCCTATGGAGGTAAAGTGTATTATATGCTAACCCAAGGAAGAGAGACAAACAAAGCGCTTGAAAGTAAAGCATTAGAAGGGTTTTATGACAGATTTGGAGCATTACCTGTTGGAAATGGAGCTTTTTCATTTAGATAGTCCATCCCGTAGGGATGTTCGTTCGGTAAAAGCATAACAAAAGAGCCACCTGCATCCCGTTGGGATGTTCCATAAGAAGAAAACATGCCAAACACATACACACAGATACACATACATACCGTGTTCGCGGTTCAAAACAGGCTCTGCCTGATTGATAAAAGCTGGAGAGATAGGCTTTACCAGTACATCGTTTCAATCATACAGAACAATGGTCATAAGGTGCTTGCCATAGGTGGTGTTGGCGACCATGTGCATATCTTGTTTGGTTTCCGTCCGACAGAATCATTGTCTCATCTTATGCAAGAGGTGAAACGTGATTCGTCAGCATGGATAAATACCAATCATTTTGTGAAAGGGAAATTCTCATGGCAAGAAGGATTTGGAGCCTTTTCTTATAGCAAGAGCCAAATCCCAAATGTGTGCAGATATATTGAAACCCAAGAAGAACATCATAGAAAAAGAACATTTACAGAAGAATACATTGATTTTTTGGAAAAATTCGGAATTGAATATGATAAACGTTATATATTTCAACCCATCGAATAAATATTTGGAGCATCCCGATGGGATGCAATTAAACCCGCACGTTGTTTCTACCGAGCGAGTTTCCCTACGGGAAACAGCCCAGTGAATACAACATTTGGCAAAACAATAAACGGCTTCTACCGCATCCCATATGGATGGGCGCTCGGTAAAAACAACACAATAGAGAACAAACGCATCCCATCGGGATGTACCAATTGAAAAACAACAACAAAACTCAACAGATATGAACGCTTTAACCAGAACAGATTACCAATTCCCTGGCCAAACCAAGGTCTATCACGGCAAGGTCCGCGACTGCTATTTCATCAACGACGAATACATGGTGATGGTCGCCACCGACCGTATCTCGGCCTTCGATGTCATCCTGCCTAAGGGCATTCCGTATAAGGGACAGGTCCTCAATCAAATAGCCGCCATGTTCCTCGACGCCACCGCTGACATCGTCCCCAATTGGAAACTTGCCACCCCCGACCCGATGGTCACCGTGGGCCGTTTGTGCAAGCCCTTCCCTATCGAGATGATTATTCGTGGCTACCTCACCGGAAGTTCATGGCGCACCTACAAGAGCGGACAGCACACCATCTGCGGCGTACAGATTCCCGACGGCATGAAGGAGCACCAACGTTTCGCTGAGCCCATCATCACCCCGACCACCAAAGCCGAGGAAGGCCATGATGAAGACATCTCGCGCGAAGAAATCATTGCCCGTGGTCTCATCAGCGAGAAGGATTACGCCCAAATTGAGGATATTACAAGAAAACTCTTCCAACGCGGCACCGAAATCGCCGCCAAGCAAGGCTTGATTCTCGTCGACACGAAATACGAGTTCGGCAAGATTGGCGACCAAATCGTGCTGATGGACGAAATCCACACGCCCGATTCGTCGCGTTACTTCATCGCCGACCAATACGAGGAACGCTTCGCCAAGGGCGAGCCGCAGGTGCAGCTTTCAAAAGAATTTGTCCGCGAATGGCTGATGGCCAACGGCTTCCAAGGCAAGGAAGGGCAGCAAGTGCCCGAGATGACACCCGAATATGTCAACAGCGTCTCGGAACGTTACATCGAGCTTTACGAAAAGGTCACGGGGCACAAATTTGAGAAGGCTCCCGATTCGGAAGATTTAGTCAAACGAATTGAAAATAATGTTTTGAATTATTTAAAATTATAAAACTGGTGTAGGGCTGTCCTATCAGGGCGGCCGCATGTTGCAATTCGCATAATGCGGCTGCCACGAGGGACAGCCCTACAAGTTTATTTCTTCACAAACTTTTGAAAACAGGTACTCCCGTCAGCTTTAGTGACTTTCAGCAGGTAACATCCATCAACCAAGCCACTTACACAGAGGGAATTCATGCCTTTGGAAGACAGCACCAAATTGCCGTCCAAAGTAAAAATTTCCACTTGTTGCAAGTCTTCTACTCCAATGTTTAACATGTCCAACACGGGATTAGGCCAAATGCCAACTTGCTTTTCTGGGTTTTCTCCGATGCCGGTATTTTCTGAATAATGGAAGGTCGTAGTGTTCGAAACACCAACACCTTCCAAATCGGTTGCTTGACAATTCAAAATTTTGAAAGCCGGTTCAAATGAATTATCGAAATAGGAATTGTTCCAATAAGTCAAAAGTCCCGCTATATCAGTAGTGGAACTTTCATAATTGTAATTATATTCATACGAGGCGATGAAAAGCCAAGTTTCAGTGGAGTTGTAATAACCAAAACAAGTAGTTTTTATACAATTGCCGTCCATGTCGTATTCCCACTCTGTTTTTTCTTTAAAAGCCAATGTATCAGACTCTTCTAACATCTTGATTTCTGAACTTTTATGTCCCGTTTCGTCATAGGTGTATAAAGTTTTAGCTATTGTATCTGTTTCCCCACGGTGTTTGGCCACCTCTATACACAAATCTTCCTCGTTATAATAATAGTCCGTAACTTCATACAGCCAAGAATCGCCCGAGATGTAAGAAATGTAATGCTTCATAGCGACCAACAAACCATCCTCTCTATAAAGGTATTCATTCTTGTAACTCTCAATCCATTCATTATTCTCGTTTATGTTAAAGCCTTTGGTCGTCAATAAGTTACCTTCTGTGTCGTACTCGTAGGTATATTTATAGATCCCCATGAGTTCATCATAGTTTCTCATGGTGCGAATTCTTTGGGTAATCAAACCTTGCTCATTGTAAGTGTTCTCATAGAGGTTGTAAACGCCTGTCATTTCTATATATTCATCCCTAACAACACGATTTTCATTATCGTAAGCGAAATTGTGGGTCGAATACACTTCTTCTTGTCCGTAATCATCATACACGTACTTGATTTGAGTGCAATTGAGCCTTTCATCATATTGCAATCGCTCGACGGCAGAGCCGTAGCACACACTGTCTAATTTTTGGGTATAGTTGTTGACATTCTGCGCCAATGCTGAAATCATGCAACAGATTGATACTGCGAAAAGTAATGCTTTTTTCATAACGGTTCGTTTTAGATTCTTGTATTGCAAAATTACAAATCTTTTATTTGATAACAAAAATACTTTCTCCTTTCATTTCAAGGTTCTTTTCCAAGTAACCAATTCAGTTACAGTAACCATATTAGTTACACTTTCCCTTGAAACTCTTCGGAAAGGTCACGAAAAAAGTCATAATTCAATGCTGAGGAAATGCGCTCAAGCAAAGCAATATCAATGTTATCCTTGCGGAAAATCCTATGGATATGCGGGCGGGCACAACAGATGTCCTCAGCCAACTTTGTGGCCGTAACACCTTGCTTTCGCATGACCTCTTTGATATGTTGCCCGATGTGCATAAAAAAGCGTGGAATTTGTTCAACTTGCCGAACATCGGGTTTCCACGCCCACTCAACAACAAGTTATTCCACGCCAACACTGGCGTTTCATAACGGCTTCTTGTTGAGTTGTCTCTAACGAGACGATGTGGAAAATGATGTTCAAGAATTCGTTTCTGAAATGCTATTCTATATGATTATGTGTCTGTTTTTGTTGGTCTTTTTGTTATGCTATTTAGTTTATATATTGCTAATTATCAATATTATATAGCTATTGAATCCAAATACAAAGTATCAGGGCAAAGGTCGGCACCATTGGGCCATTGGATGCTTCCCAAGAAGACTTTTACCTTACGGAAAAAAGACTCATCGGAAAGAGGGGCAAAAACACCTTTCCCGATATAAGGCGAAACATCAAAACGTTTCTTTTCACCGTTAGAAAACTCCAACAGCAAAACATAATTGCTTTCCGCTTTCACCGATTTCACTCGAGGGTTCATCTTCTTATTTTTCGCAAAAATAGTAAAAAACCTAAAACAGATTGTTTTTACTGCATTTTTCACAAAAGCGGTACTTCAGCCCAATGCCCATCCTTGAAATTGACCACGCTGCGATAGCCAGCTCGTTTCAAAGCTTCCTCGGCGGCGATAAACTCCAAAGTGATTTCGCTGAAATGGTGCGCGTCAGCGGAGATGATAACGGGAACGTGCATCTTGCAGGCCTCCTCCATCAGCCAAGGCGAGGGATAGAAGCCGTTGTAGCGTTTCTTGTAGATGCCGCGCGTGTTGATTTCCATTATCAAGCCCGAGGGCTAATTTGCGATACCACGGCTCGTCTTCTTGAAAATACCTGTCACGATTGTGCATCTTGATTTTGTCAAAGTGGGCTATAATGTCGAACTGCTCGTTTTCAATCATTTCGTTCGACTGGTCGAAGAAGCGGCGCACGGCACGGCGGATGTCGCCATCAAAGAACTTTTGCAAGCCTTCGTCATAGACTTCCCACTTGGGGCCATCAATGAACCAGATTTCATCGGCTGAGATGGACGGCGTTTCGACAGGCTCAACGACCTTGGTTTTTGCAGGTCCCTGAGCCTGTCGAAGGGCCGGATTAATAACAAGATGAACTCCTCCAATCAAATAATCCAAGTGATACTTCTCTTTAGTCACTGCAAAAGGCTCGGAAACACCTGTGAGGTAATCCGCCTCCAAACCGCAATAAATATCGATTTTGTCCTTGAATTCCTCTTTCAACTGCGCGATTTCAGCCACATACCGCGGCATGTCAGCTGTTTTTACCGAAAATGTATTGTCGAAAGGCA
>CADAPW010000158.1 GCA_902789915.1 uncultured Bacteroidia bacterium
TTGAGGCCGTTTTGCATGTAGCCGTCATTGTATTCCTTTTGGTACTGCGCTCTAAGTGAATCATCGGGGATGGCATCGATCAAGCCAGTGCCGTAGATGCCGATGGTTGATTCGAGACGGCAGACAAAATCGCTGTAGGGGATGGGCTGGCCACCCACTTCGAGGGGCGCATAGAAAGCCTCTTCGGGGATGTAGACCTCGGGATAGGTGAGGTTGTAGGTCTCTCCGTCGGGGAACTGGTTGCCCCATTCGTCGGTGTAGCTCAGCCAGTTGATTTGGATCTGGGTCTCGTCCAAGGGTGCCTTGAAGGGTGCGACGGCCTTGGTTTGAGGCATGCCCGTGTAGGAACTGAGATAGGTGTCGTTCTTGTCAGTAAAAACAAGCAGGTAGCCGTTGCCCCAGTCGTCGGCGCGATAGCGGTCCATGCGCATACCGTGGCCATAACCAGGATGGCAGGCAATGCAGCTGCTGCGGATGTAAAGAGGACCGAGGCCGTTAAAAGGCTCGTTGCTTTGCGTATAGGTGCGCTCAAAGAAGTACTCCCCGTACTTGAAGGCAGTGCCCAAGCCAGCCTGTTCGACGGCAGGGGTGGGGTCTTCGTAGGCAGATTGGGAGCTGTTGAAGGTGGTGCCTAACTCACCACCGGCGTAGGTTTCTTCGGTGATGACGGTCGGCTTGGGGTCGTCGGGCTTACAGGCGGCCAAAGCCATGAGACCTGCAAGGGCAATGAGGCTAAAGTGTTTGTAATTTATCATGATAATTGGGTTTTGTGGATTATTTCCTGTCAATCTTAGCAAACTCGGCCTTCACCTCAGCCATAACGTCGGAGAGGTCTTGGCAGGCTTCCATGGCTTCACCAGCGCTGGCGTCGGCATAGAACTGCACGAATGGCGCCTTCATGGCTTGGATCTTCGTCATGGCGTTTTCGATGGCATTCAAAGCTTTGGTGTCAAGCTCCTTGTTGTTGTCCTTGATATAGGTGTGCAGTGAGAGGGCCTCGTCGCGTTGGCTTTCCATGCCGCCCATGTAGGCGTTCTTGATGCTGGTGATGTTGTCGTAGAAGTCAGTGATGGATTTCTGGCTGTAGGGCGACTCCACGTATGTCACGTCTTCACCTGTGTGGCACTTGCCGATTTTTGAAGTGCCCACCTCGTCAGCGATGTCGAGGCAACCGTCGGCGATGGCTTCCAAAGCGTTGGTGAAGGTGGCGAAGGTGCTGCCGGCCTGACCTGCGTTGGTCATGTTCTCACCGTAGGTGTTGTTGCCTCCGTTGACGGTGGTGTTGAACTCCAGTTCTTCCATCAGGTCTTTGTGGGCTTGCGGCGCATTTGCATTCCAGCTCACTTCAAGTTGGAAACAGCGGTTGCGCAGGTCACGCGACACGGCGACGATGTAGGTCATCATGTCGTCGGTGATTTCGTTCACATTGCGGGGCTGACCGTCACGGAAGAGGATGTACTCGATGCCATGAAAGCCTAGCAGGGCGTTACCGAGCTGTTCGCCGGCCACCATGCCGTCTTCATCGGTGGCGAGGGCGGCAATCATGTTGGGACTGGCCATCAGGTTGTTGAAGGCATCCTCGTCAAGCGGCCACGAGTCGATATGCGGGTCGATACCGAAGTCGGAGGCGGCGCCAAAGAGGAAGGCTTCGCTCAACTCCCACCAGTGGCGGGCTTCAAGGAAGGTGACGGTGGCGGCATTCACGTTGGCTTGGGTCTTGTTGGCCTTCAAGGTTTCCAGGTTTTCAACTAGCTTTTCTGTTTTTTCAGCCAAGCTGGTGTAGGTCGGATACACCGTGTGGTTGAGGTACTGTTTCACGATGGCCTCTTTTTGGGCCTTGTTGACTTCCTCGGTTGTGGGTTGAGGATCTTTGTTGCATGAACTGAAGTTCACTGTTAGCAGAATGGATGCAGCAACTATGGCTGCGGATTTGAATAAATGCTTCATTTGGATATAGTTTTAAAGTTGTTTCTTGCTTTATTGAGTTTCCCCTTCGGGGAATGGAGTGTATTTCGTGTGTTAAACAGCGGCGGCCTCAAACGTCTGTTGACTTGTAAAGCCTCAAGCCGCCGCATTATGCAAATTTGTTCCACTCCATTCCCGAAGGGAATCTCTTATTTATCTCGTAAAAAATCCACTATAAGCTACCCCTAAGCTGAACATCGGCTCATCGTTATACTGCTCCTTCAAGAAGCGTTTGGCGAAGTCCGCCTTGATGACGACTTGCTTGATGGGGTAGTAGTTCACGCCGAGGGTCATCACATGGCGGTCGGTCCATTGGTAGTCGGTGAGGGCGTTGGCGGTGGGGATGTAACTGTCATAGTAGTCGTAGCGGCCAAAGAGGTAAAGCTTATGGTCGCCCGTGCGTTTCATGGTGTGGAAGATGTCGTAGGCAACCTCTGCGCCACAAGCGATGGCGGACTCACCCACCAACGAGCGAGGATAAGGCGAGAAACTCTGGTGGTTTTGGTTCTTGTTCCACGACGAGATGAGGCTGGCATCGCCGAGGTGACCGTAGTCAAAGTTGCCGCGCACCACCAGACCATGGCCTTTGTAGTCGAACTCGGCCGTGCCGATGATGACAGTGCCTTTCACATCCTTATATGGGCTGGTCTCGCTGAACTCGTTGGTGACAGCATCATTATTAAAGGTGTTGCCGATATAGCCGCTCAGACCCCAATGGAAATTCTTAATGGAGTAGTTGTCGATGCGCAAGGCACCCGCCAGACGGTTGGCCACACGGAACTCAAAACCCGATGCAGAGCCGTTTTTCACCCAGTTGGCGTTGTTAAACATGTTGGAGTTGAGGGCAGGCACCAAAACAGCCTCGTAACGCCAGTTACCGAGTTTTCCCCAAAGGCTGATGCCCGTCTCATGCCAGGTGCAAGGCAGGATGGTGAACTCGCCTTCGGGGCGGTAGCAGGTGAAGAACTCGGTGGGCAGGTGGGCGTAGTTGGTCTGTCCGACGGGCACGACGATGTGTCCCAAACGAATGTTGATGGCCTTGCTGAACGACTTCTGAATCCAGAACTGCTCCAAAGCCACCTCGCCGCCACGTTCGATTTCGTGTTCGAACTCGCCTGTCTCTTCGGCTTCCAGCTCCAAGGCGACTTCGTTGCCACCATGTTCAAACTCTATCTCGGTGCCCATCGTCCAGCCTTTGCCGAAGTCGTAGCCGAGGTTGATGACCACATGCGGTATGTCAACGCGGCCATGGCCTTTGGCATCCTTATACCGCTCGGCGTGGGAATAGCGGAACATGTTGTCGCTATAGAAATTACGGGTGTAGACGGCTTCACCATAGCCGCCCACGGTGAGTCTCGACAAGGAGAAGAACTTCGTCGAGTCGTTGACTTTGTTTTGCGCCTGCAAAGGCATGGCACTCAATGCCAAACCTAACAAAGCGCATTTTGCAATCGTAATCAGTTTCATAGTGAACGCTTTTATTCAATTACGCCTGCAAAATTCCCGTTTTTGACCTCGCTGTCCAATCACCATAAGTGGGTAATTTTGGCCTCGCGTTTCATCAATAATGAGGATGACGCTGCAAAAAAAAGCCGCAACCCAGAGGCTGCGGCTCATAGCTCATAGCAATAAAAACGGTCTACAAAACCGTCACGCGCTTCGTTTCAACGCCCTTCGTCGTCTCCACTTTGATGACATATACACCCGCTGCTTGGCTGCCGAAGTCGTATTCATAGGTGCCGCCATTCACGGGACTTTCATGGACTTTTTCTCCATTGATATTGAAAATGATGATGTTTTGGATGTCTTCAGCATCAACTCTCACCTTACCGTATGTTGGATTGGGATAAACTGCTGTGACAATAGCATCGGTTTCCGAAACTGCTGTGCAATCTTCGATAAACTCATTGAAACCATTCAATCCGTAAGGCTCGTACCAATTGGAGTTTTGATAGGCTTCCACACATTCGCAAGGAACGACGAGGATGGGGTAACCGAAGTTTTCAAACACCAAACCGCCAAAATCGTCTCCAAGGGCAGGAGGCGTGGTGGCCAAAGTGACTGCTCCCGTAAAGCTGGAGCAATTTCTGAAAGCCTGGTCCCCAATAAATGTGACGGATTCTCCTATGGTTAGGGTGCCATCGAAACCTTGGCAATAGAAAAACGCACCTGCGTCGATTGTATCCACTGAATTCGGGATGGTCAAATCGCCCGTCAGGTCATAGCAAAAAGCAAAGGCATTCTCCCCAATGTAAGTCACAGAATTGGGGATTTCAATGGAGGTCAGGCCTTCGATGCCTCTGAAGGCGCAATAGCCAATCGAAGTGACCGTGTTGGGTATTGTGCTGTTTTTGCATCCTGTAATAAGCTCGTTCGTGTTCGTTTCGATGATGGCGTTGCAGTCGTTTCTTGAGTCGTAAACGCTGTTTTCAGGGTCGACGACGATGCCGCTAAAAGCGCAATAGCCGAAGGAGTTGCCGCCAATCGACTGAACGCCGCTCGGGATATACAGCGTGCCCGTCATGCCGTCGCAAGAATTGAAAGCATAGTCGCCGATTTCAGTGACAGAGCTGCCTATGATCAGGTCTCCATCAAAACCAGGGCATATCTGAAATGCGCCATATCCAATAGTGGTCACAGAATTAGGAATCACCAAATCGCCAGTAAAGCCTTGGCAATAGGCAAAAGCACTCGCTTCGATGGTGGTTACCGTATTTGGGATGGACAGATTCGTCAAATAGAAGCAATACAAAAATGCACTTTCGCCTATGGTGGTCACGGTATAATCATGTCCTCCGTAACTCACCGATTCCGGGATGATCAAATCTCCAGTGGCTTCGTAACCGTCAACATGGCCTATGACCGTCACGGAAACTTGGTCAGTCATAAACAGGCAGGTCGGGTCATAGCTGTTGTTTGCATCATGGAGCGCGCCCAATTGGGTATAGGCTCCGGTGTTGGGGTCAATCTGATACAAGTTGCCCATAAAAACGCCAAACAATTCGCCTGTCAGCATGTCAAAAGACATTTTTAACGGCAAATCAATTGAGCTGATTATGGTCAGTTGTGCATTGGAGAGATTCAATGAGCCAAACTCGCCCCAAGAGCTTATCATATAAGCATTTCCATCCATGTCAATGGCCAAATTGAAGCCGTCGTGCTCTATCACACCATGGTCTTGCATGATGCTGGGACTGGCGGGATCGAAGCTTTTCAGATGCTCTCCTGTAATGACATAAATCAATCCGTCAGCAGGATTGTAGACCATGTCATTGAAATAAGGAACGTCTTCAACCATCAATTCTGGATCTTCAATAAGATTATTGGCAGTGTCAAAACTTGACCTATAAAGGCAATAGCCGAAAACGTCATTCACACTCCATACATAACCGTCGGCAAAGGTGGCTGTCGTCGCATGAGGAAAATTGTCCGATGCAACGGACACAGATCCCAAATCCTGCATGGTAAAAGAAATATACTTGTATTCTGCCGGGCTGGGGGGTAATATGTATCCAAACCAGTTGGCGGTTGATGTGGGTTGTGCGCTGGCAATGCCAATAAATGCGAACAGCAACAAAATGAGATGTAAATACTTTTTCATGGTAATGAGTTCTAGTTTGACACTATTGTTTCAATTTGTAGGAAACAATAGTTTTTCATCGGTGCAAAAATACAAATAATCCAAAACAAAGCCTTTGTCTTCGATGGAAATGCAAGTAACGGTAACACGACTGCTCAACGAGGCGATGAATATGTACAAAGGTGCCCTCGGCATCGTCGCACTCTACATCTCGTTGGGAGGCGGCACGAAATAAGTAATGCATTATTCCTTTGCGGTAAGATTCATGCTTCCGAAAAAGGAATTACGAAAAGAAAACATTCCTAGCATCAAAATGGATAACCTATGCTGAAGTTGAGACGCAGACCGTCAAGGACAGAAGGCATATTGTAATAGGTGGTTATCGGTCGGGTGAGATCTGGTGTGCCTTCCTTGGTGTATTTGTATGTCTGGAAAGGTGAGTGGATTATGTCGAGGCGGAGTCCTGCACCTGTACCCAGGGCTATCTGCTTCGCAAGATACGGATTACCGATAATTCCGTCCTGTATTTCCTCAGTGAATTCCATAATCTCGCAATATGCCGCATATTCTTCACTACTGAGGATATCGGAAGTGTTACGCCAGTTCCATACGTTACCGGCATCCACGAAAACGGCGCCATTGATTTTCCAAACGATGGGGAAGCGCAGCTCAAAGTTGGCTTCAAGTTTGACATCACCGGCATGGAAGAAGTTCTGGTTGTATTTGAGGCTATGGAAATTTCCCGGTCCGTAGGCATAGGGTCCAGCTGCCCGCAGGCTGTTGGGACCACCGGCATAGAAGGACTCGGAAAGCGGAGCATACTCAGAGTTGCCTAACGGTAGGTTGGCGCCTGCAAAAAGGCGTGTTGCGACGCATATCCGATCTGTAAAGTTGAATCTGTTCCACAGTTCGGCCGTTAACTTGACAAATTGGTTGAAAGGAATATGGACAATCGGTTTGTCCACCTCACCCCATTCGTGTCCGAAGAGGCAATAGATGGCGTTAGTCAGGTTGCCTGCTTCTTTGATTTCTAGGTCAATCATGGTGTTGACCGCCCGTTTGGTGCGGTAGTCACTATAGGTGATCTCATAGCCGACAGAGGGAACAAACTCGTTTCCGGCAAGCACTTTGAGGATTTCAGGGTGATCAGCCGCATCATTGATCAATTCTTCCGTCTCGGCTTTCACCCTGACCAGAGAGAGCGAGGCAGGTGTGAAGACATGCGTGATATAACGTGACGTGCGGATGAAATACGATAAGGCTCCGGAGAGCTTGTGAACACCGTATCCGCCGGCTATGTTCTCGTACTTGTATCCTATTCGGTAGCGAGTGTCACCCTCGGGGTTGTTGTCACCTACCCAGTGCAGATACGGGAAGATGAGAGCGGCATCAACTCCGAATTTGTAGGTGTCGGTTATTTTCGGGTCGCCTGGATGTCGATCGCGTAGCGCCCAATAGTACGCACCATAGCCCTTGACCGAGAATGTCTCTCCGTGTCCAAAGAGGTTCTTTGTCAAATGGCCAAGGTTGAGGTTCGGACCGAGACTGTGGTTGGAACGATAGGTGATGTCCGCATCCGCTAAGAAGTTGTATGTCCGCGTGATAGAATCGCCCAAAGAAGGCATGTATCGTTTACGCTTCCATTGTTTGGTGAGTCCCGCGCCGATACCAGACTTGTTAAGCTCGCCTTCCAGAATGTTCTCATAATCGCGCTGTGAAAACGCACGTAAGAAAATATCCCCTGATTTGGTGAGTTTGTAATCCGCGGATATATGGCTGAGCAACCCGTTGGCTTTGTTGACCTCGGGGTTGTCAGTGATGGTGGAACCAACCGAGATGCGCAGTCTGTCTTTGAACAGGGTTTTGCTGATGGCGATGTTCATGTCATTGGTCTTGCCGGACGCATGCTCGGTTTCTCCGCTGCTGATATCCACATCCACGATTTTTCCTATCTTGGAATTCGCCATAGCTGCATTGATACGGCTGTTGATGATGCTGTTCAGGGCATATCCACTCTTTTGTGCAGCCTCATTGCTTTCGCCCATATACATTCCGGTGGCCAGCAAAGCTGCCGCTAAACCTTCGCGAGTTTCCTCATCCAAAGAGGCGAGTTCGCGCGTGATGGTCTCATCTTCCGGTGCCTCAAGGAAGAAGCCTATGGCGTTAAGGCCTATCGAATCGAGCACACCCTCCACACGCACGCCCGTGTTGAAAGTCACACGGCGTGTCTCTTCGTCCGTCGATTGCACATCTGCTTTCACCTGTTGCGAAGCAGAGATGTGCAGCATGGTCTGGCCTAAGGGACCGTTGAAAGCAACATAGCTTCCCGAATCCACTTGGAAAGGTATCATGGGATATAACTTGGGCGAATAGCGAACCCATCCTTCGTCCACATTGATCATTCCTCCTAAATTAAGATTCCCGTCAATGGTGTTATATTGTACGTTGACCGTGCCATGCGGTTTGACTTGTGCCAGATTCTTTTTATCTATCGGATAGGTTAAATCGGTGGTGGGAAGGATGGTGACATCCACATCGGCATGGATACTATCCAGCGGTCCGGCCACTCGTCCACGGATATCAGTTGCCAAGTCACCATAGACAGGGAAAGGCCCGTTTTGTTCCAGTTTCACCGGAGAGAAGCTATCGGCAACCAGACCTACATCCAGGCGCATCGTGTTGAGATCCATTCCACCGTTTAGGGCCAGATAGGAGCTGTCGGCACTATAAATACGCACATCGTTTAATTCCACATTGTTATGCACCATCACGATAGGCGTTTCACCCAGATTCAACTTCACATCGTAGGGTTTGTATTTGACACTTACATCTACAGGCCGCACTTCGGCGGAGATGTCCAATTGGGCAGGCAGACCGTCTACGTTAGCCTTAGCCCGTACGATACCGTCCAGGTCGATGTCGTCCATCTGAATAATGCTGCTTACCAGTTCAAGCGGGATGTCGTCCAACCGCACATCTGTCAGGATGGCATTCTCATACTGCTTCGATGGCGAAATCATGATGTCTGCAGTTCGGTTTCCGAGTTCCATCCCATTGTACACGAGGCTGTCTAACGCAAGGTGCCCCGTTCCGCTCAACTCACGCCCGTTCCGTTCCAGATTGAGTTGCAGCGTGGCATCGGTACGTAACTTATCCACACTCATCACACCATCGGTAATATTGGTGTTGGCAGAGAGTGAGGCTGCAGTCTTGCCTTCCGTCAGGTGTATCCGCATCGCCGCCGTGGCAGCCGGTAGGCGCAGCCCCGTACTGTCGTCGTCCGTATGGTTAATATACGGGATGGAAGCACTTAAAGCCAGGTCGGATTGGAATGAATCGGATTTCAGCGACATCGTCACTTCATTGATGTCCACTCCCATCCCCTCGATGATATTCTGAACAGGGCTGCCTTTCGTCAGCTGTATTTCCGCCTGCATGTTGGGTATAAGCCGTCGAAGCGTGTCCAGCATTGTCAGATCTTGTAACGAGACGATGGACTGCACAAATGCCGTGTCTGTGACGACCCCCAGCAACGGTTGCACATCGTCCACCAGCCGGAGCACGTGCATCGGGCTTTGTGCATCGATGGTAAGTCCTTGGGTGACCATATACAACGATGTGGCGGTATTCGTAGTGAAGTCAAGGTTCAGATAGTCAACATCGAAATCCTCGCCTGCCACATGTGCAACTATATGCCTCATCTGCGTGTGGTAGTCCACATTTATCCGCTCCGGCGTCAAAAAGTCAGACACCAAAAACTGATGCTCCGTCTCCGCCTTCAGCCGCAAGTCATTGTCCGTCATCGTAACTGGTAAATGAAGGGTTCCGGTCACTGTTTTATTGGACAATTTGGCGTCAAGCATCAAGCCGGATACATTAATGTCATCATAGATGCAATCGGTCAGGTTTATGGCCACCGTGCTTTTCATCGCGGGGGAATAAGGGTCTATTCCTTTGCCCTGCGCATGTATTTCGCCAGCCAATTCCACGTGGTGACAGTCTTTGAGAAATGGACTTATGTCAACTTGCTCAACATCCACCATCATGTCATACACCTCATCATCAATATCATAGAATCCTTTCAACACAGCCTTACTGCCGCGATAATCCGCATTGCCAGCCAAATCCACCCGCATCGTCTCCAGATTTAGCGTCGTGGCCGTCAAGTCTGCTTTTGCCCCAAACTCATCGGAGCGTGCGTGTAATCCGTTAGAATTAATCAAACCGGTGTCCAAATCCACCAGCGCATCTCCATAGATGGTGTCGAAAGGCAAGTACAGTGATTCGAGCGTCAGCGAGGCATTCCCGATATTCAGGCGACGTACATCATAGAGGTTATCACCCACATCCGCCAACACATTCGTGGACAGGGAGCCGGCACGTATATCCAGCCCCATCGGGTTGAGCACGAACCGTACATTGCTCAACTCACCGTCCGGCACTTCGAAAACCATTGGGGAAGAGGTGGAGGTTGTGTCCTCGGTGTCAGTGGAGGTGTCGTACAGGCCTATACCTATATACGCATCTGCCAACTCCAAGCCGTGCAGCGGATATTCCCCTTTTTCGATGTTGAGTCCCGGACTCTTTACATACAGATGGCCCAAAATAGCGTCGATACCTACCGCTTCTATCAGCGTGTCGGAGTGGACTGTCGTCTGGTCCAGTAGCAATTGATCCACCACGATGGTGCGAGCAAGAAAATCATCTTTCGGCTCTCCATTCTCAGGCTTTTTCATGCAACCTTGCAAACGCAAGCCATGCATGTAGAGCAACGTGTCCTGGCCGCGATGTCCGATATAGAGACTATCTATTTCGATGTGCAGCGGTAGGTCTTCTTTGCCCTTGTAAGCGCGATAGAGCATCATCGGAGAATGATGGAAAGGAGAAAGATAGAGCCGCCCCAGATCCACATCCAGGTCGGTTCGCTCGTTGATTTCCGCCACGCACTTTTGCAGGACGGCTGTGCGGGCTTTGGGCGTCACCAAAATGACCGTTACGGCAATCAGCAGTAACAGCACTATCCCCAAGATGGCGCCTAAAACGATACGGGTTGTTCTCCAAATCAGATTTTTCTTACTCACGATTTTTTTTCCAAAAATGGCCGCAAAGGTACAAAATTCTAGCATTCCTGCGTTTGAAACCTACAAAAAAGCCAAGCCGCCGCAAAGGTGCTAAACCCCTGCAGGGGTTGCTAGCAAAATAGTAATCTGAGACGATGATTTGATGTTTTTTGGCTTTTTAAAAGTTTTTGTGGCGTTAAAATTGTACTTTTGCCATGATTTTCAATACCATTCATCATAAATCAAAGCACTTTAACGATATGAAAAAATCTCTACGTTTATGGATAGCCGTTGTGTTTACGGCTGTTTTCAGCATGGCTAATGCTTCCGACGCTCAATGGTATGGCTACGCCTTGTACACTTCAAACAGCGCAAGTTGGCAGAACACAAGATCCCAATACGGTGCAGGCTGTGTCCGAAACGTTGCCCAGCATTTGGGCCGCCACATACTTGGATGGATATGTATGGTTTATCACCCAGTCAAGAAGCCTGTGCAAAGCGCCTTTTGACGAGGAGACGCAAACCATCGGCAACTATGAGACGGTTGTCCCGTCATTGGAGCAATACAACTTGTATGTCGACATGGCTTACAACCCCTTGGATGGGATGATGTATTATTTGTGTCAAGACAGTCAGTATAATTCTTACCTGAAACGTTCCAGCCTTGCCGCGCCCTCGGAGGTTGAAACCGTTGGAATGTTTAGCGTGAAACTGTGGACGCTTGCTATCAATCGCCAAGGGAAGGCATACGGTGTGGCTTACGACGGTGGCAACTTATACGAAATCAATCTCGACGAAGCCACCACCACCTTGGTAGGACCTACTGGCAAAGACGTGTGGTACACACAAAGTATGGCCTTCGACCTCGACACGGGCGAGCTTTATTGGGCGCAGTTTGCCACCGCGAGCGACCACGGATTCTACCAAGTGAATACAGAAACAGGTGAGGCCATTTCGATCGGCGAGATTGGCCAGGGAACGCAACTTGCTGGCTTGTTCATGGTGCCACAACCGATGCCTGAGCCAGAGGTTGTCGATGAGATTTATGTGGAAGGCTTCACGGCACCTGTTTGGGGCGAGCATCCCGGCTTCGACTTGGAGGTGGCAGCAGATGCCCATTATTCCATAAGTGAGGTTAGCTGGCAGTATTATGGTGATTTAATATACGGTTTTCTTGATGAGGACGACTATTTCGACCGTGAAGATGTGTCGTATGTCTTGGCCATCACTCTCCAACCAGAAGAAGGCTATGTTTTTGCTGAGGATGTGACGGTGTTTTATAATGGAGACACATCGGTATTTGACGCTACTGAAAGCTATTTCATCAACGATGGAGACTTCGTGGCATTCACCATCCTGTATAATTTAACCGATCCTACTACTGACGTTGTCGAACAGACTGCGGAAGGAATCACGCTTTGGCCCAATCCAGCGACAAACATCCTTTATTTGGATGTTATGGAAGGCACGCCCGTCAGCATTTTCGATATGGCGGGACGTTTGGTGAGGCGGCAGCCTTATGAAGGCCAAATCGATGTGAGAAGCTTGGCTCCTGGCATCTATGCCATCAAAGCCGAAGGCTCGATGATAAGATTCGTGAAGGAATAAACTCAACACTCTGGGTCGTGGCAATGGCTGTCGGGCGTCTCAGGCTCCAAGGTGGCGTGAGAAATGCCATGCTCGGAAAGCGTATGTTTGAGATTTTCTGTCACTTCTGGCCAATGGGTCAGGTCGTCAACGACCACATGGGCCGTGAGCGCTGTCTCGGTGGTGCTGATGGCCCACACATGGATATGGTGCGTCCCTTCCACATGCTCTTCTTTGGCAAGCAGCTGCTCGATTTCCTGCAAGTCAATGCCTTCAGGGATGCCGTCAACAGCCAATCTCAGGCTGTCCGAAAGCAACTCCCAGGTGGAAATAAGAATAACTGCGGCGATGGCGAGTGACACGATGGGGTCGATGATCGTCCAGCCTGTGTAATGGATGACGATACCGCTGATGACCACGCCAACGGACACCAAGGTGTCGGCGGCCATGTGTAGGAAAGCCCCACGTACGTTGAGGTCATTCTTCTGACCGCGCATGAGTAATAGTGCCGTAGCGCCATTGATGAGGATGCCCACGCCTGCCGTCCACGACACGGCAATGCCGTTCACGTCAACGGGCTTGCTGAATTTGTGGATGCTTTCGATTACAATAGCCAGCCATAGGTGAAACGTTCATTGCGCTGCACCTTGGCCAAGCGAAAAGCAATCAGTACCAGCAGCAGACTGAATACATCGCTCAGGTTATGGCCAGCATCGCTAAGAAGCGAAAGTGAGTTTTGCCAGAAGCCTACACCAGCCTCGACGAGCACAAAGAAGCTGTTGAGAATGATGGAGAGAATGAATATGCCGTTCAGTGACTGAGACGGTGCCGAATGATGATGGTGGTGGTGATGGTGTTCCATAGCTTCAATCTAATTACCGGCTGCAAAGATGAGAACTTTATCGATGGCCAAAATCCATTATTTGTGATGAAAAACGATTGCTTCACTCATCAATATTGATGAGCGAACGCTGCAACCCGAAAAAACTTAAACCTACTATTGCTGTTTGCCTTCTTTCTGCCGCACTTGGACAACCGCTTGGCCGTCTATAGGTGAATCCATCACGTGACTGCCTTAAGTCCAACAATGGAAAGGATTAGCGTGCTGAGGAAAAACACCCGCCAGAATGTGGCAGGTTCATGAAACACAAAGATGCCCAACAGCACTGCACCCACGGCTCCGATGCCCGTCCAAACGGGATAGGCTGTACCGATAGGTATGGTCTGCGTGGCTTTCGCCAAAAGCATGGCGCTCAACACATAGAGCAGGCCGAAGCCCGTAATCCAAAGCCACCATTCAGTGCCAACGGCAAGTTTGCTTTTGCCAAGGCAGAAGGCAAAACCCGTTTCACAAAGGCCAGCAATGATAAGAATGATCCAGCTCATAGTGGCTGCAAAAATACGCTTTTTCCTTTTATGGGGAAGACAAAAAACCGCCGCAAAGGCATAACACTCTTGCGACGGTCACATTCATTAGGGTCGAGGTATCGTTTTATTGATACTTAGTGAATTGATATTTTTCTCTCAGTTCGGCCTGCTTTTCAGGCGATACGGAGGTGATATAGGACTTCCAGCCTGGACAGAAATTGATGTGCCAGCGCCAGAAACGTCCCATCAGTGATTTGGGCTTCGCATCGTAATGTGCGCGAATTTTGCAGTTTTCACAAGGGTGTGCCATAGCCTTATTTCAGCATGTTTTCAATTTCAGCCTCCATGTCCTCGGGCTTGGCCACAGGAGCGAAACGCTTGATGAGGCTGCCGTCCTTCGAGATGAGGAACTTGGTGAAATTCCAGCGCACACCACCTTCTTCACGACCTTCGGATTTGCTCAGGCCATCAACCAATTTCATCGTGGCTTTGTCCTTCAGTCCGTGAACTTCTTCGGTCGGCACTTGCTGTGTCAGATACTTGAAAATCGGGTGGGCGTTCTCGCCGAAGACATCGATTTTCTTCATCAGCGGGAAGGTGACGCCGTGGTTGAGGCGGCAGAACTCAGCGATTTCCTCGTCGGTGCCGGGTTCCTGGTGCTTGAACTGGTCGCAGGGGAAGCCGAGAATCACCAGACCTTGGTCTTTGTATTTCTTGTAGAGGGCTTCCAAGCCGTCGTATTGAGGAGTGAAACCGCACTTCGAGGCGGTGTTGACAATCATGAGGACCTTGCCCTTGTATTGAGCCATGTCCACTTCTTCGCCCTTGTTGTTCAGGGCCTTAAAGTCATAAATCGTAGCCATTTCTTTAGTGTTTTTGATTTGTTTGTTGTTTCTTAAGTCCTTGGATAAGTTTGTCGAGCGAGGGAATCATTCTGACAAATTCTTCCTCTTCTCTCGTAATTTGGATGATTTCATTGCTGAGACACTCGGGAATGTGCTTGGCTTGTTCGCGCATTTCGATGCCTTTTTTTGTCAACGAGACGATGCGTTGGCGGGTGTCTTCCTTGCCTTTGGTGCGTTTGACCAGTCCCGCTTTCTCCATGCGTTGCAGGAGCGGGGTGACGGTGTTGGTCTCCAAAAACAGTTTGTGCGCGATGTCGTTCACTGGCTGCTTGTCCTGTTCCCACAACACCATTAATACAAGGTATTGCGGGTAGGTGATGCCCAACGGGTCAAGATAAGGGTGATAGGCTCCCATCGTCAGTCGTGCTGCCGTGTAAAGCCGGAAGCAAAGTTGGTTGTCCAATTTGAGTTGTTCGTATTCCATCGCACAAATTTATATCGTTCACGATGCAAAAGTATACATTATTTTTTATATCGCAAGCGATATTTTTGATTTTTTTTTCGAAAAAAGAAAAAATGTATCTTTGCGGTCTGTAAATGAAATCATTATGACACTACAAGAAGCTATCGTTGCCCGCCATTCGGTGAGGCAATACTTGGAAAAACCTATCGAATTGGAAAAGGTCGCGCAGCTGCAGGCCTTGATTGAAGAATGTAATAAGGAAGGTCAACTGCACCTTCAGTTGGTCACCAACGAACCGAAAGCCTTTGCCAGCGGCATGGCGAAATATGGCGGTTTCAAAGGGGTCGGCAATTACATTGCTGTTGTCGGGCCGAAAGGTGAGGATGTGAAACTCGGTTACTATGGTGAGAAAGTGGTGCTGTTGGCTCAGACCCTCGGTTTGAACACCTGCTGGGTAGGTCTGTCCTACAAGAAGCAACCCGACCAATACCAAGTGCTTGATGGTGAATCCTTGGTGGCAGTAATCGCTCTGGGTTATGGTGCCAACCAAGGCAATGCTCATCCGCAAAAGAAGGGTATCGAGCAGTTCTGCCGTGTTGAAGGTGTCATGCCTGAATGGTTCCGTCGGGGTATGGAAGCCGCTTTGTTAGCGCCCACTGCCGTCAACCAGCAGAAGTTTGAGTTCATTTTGCATGAAGGCAACCGCGTGGAAGCCAAGGCGAAATTCACCTTCATCGGTTACGCTGCCCTCGACCTCGGCATCGCCAAGTGTCATTTCGAGATTGGGGCAGGAAAGGAGAATTTCAGCTGGGCTTGAGCATTGCTGTCATGAAGCGGACGAAACCAGGTTTTGATAGATTTCCTTATCCACATCCTTAAACACATTGAAAACCACCTGTTTGACATTGCAATTGGGATGCCCTTTGAGATAATCTTCGACGGTTTGAACAGCAATTTCGGCAGCCAGTTGGTTCGGAAAACGAAATTCGCCCGTTGAAATGCAGCAGAAAGCGACGCTTTCAAGATGGTTTTCATCAGCGCAAGACATGATGCTTCGGTAACATGAGGCCAGTTGTTCCTTTTGGAACTCCGTCGGGATGCCGTTGGGGATGATAGGCCCGACTGTGTGGATGACATATTTGCACGGCAAGTTGTAGGCCTTGGTGATCTTGGCCTGGCCAGTTGGCTCCTCATGACCTTGTTGGAGCATCAGTTGGTAACATTCCTCGCGCAATTGCACACCAGCTGCGGAATGGATGGCATTGTCGATGCATCTGTGCAAAGGATGGAAGCAGCCTAACATTTGGCTGTTGGCTGCGTTGACTATGGCGTCTACCTTTAATCGGGTAATATCCCCTTGCCATACCAGCAATTGTTTGTCAGTAGAGACGTAGCGCGCTACGTCTCTACATGCATTCAATTCCACAACACCCTTTTCTTGTAATTGCGCCTGCAATTCTTCGTCCTGCAAACGCAGAAACTCCTCGCTGACAGGTTTCGGCCAGCGCACATTGCGTAGGGCACGGAACAGGTCACGCTTGCCTTGTAAATCCGATGGAATCTCCATTTCGGAATATTGCGGGTCTTCTTTCAGAAGATATTCTATCAAATAGTCCAAACGATTCATCATCAACAATTAAACGATTAAACAAATCGAAGATTCAACGCAACAATTCCTCTAATACTTCTCCAATATCCCCATCAATCACAATCGACCTGTCCTTAATTTGTTCCACGGTGAACGCCTCGCCAAGGTTGATGGTGGCGTATGTCGACTCAGGGTTTTTATAGGTCATCTGCATGAACGGCAGTTTGATAATGGTCGGGGTGTTGCTCCCTATGCCGAGGTCCCAATACAGGATTTTACCGTGTTGGTGGCTGTTCACGAAATCGAGGTAACGCTGTGCAGCCTTGTGCCAGCCCTCGTCCTCCACAAAGGTGTCGTCGGAACGCAGGTTGACCTTCATGGGGCCGCCGCAGACGGGACAATGGGGAACCAATTCTGTCGGAACCCGTAGAGACGTGGCGCGCCGCGTCTCTACATATTGCGACGCAATCATTTTCCTGATGGTTTCCTCATTGTCGTAGGTTTTTTGGTGACAAGGTTTCACACATTGGAACAAACCGTAGTCGCCTTGCGTGTAGAACAGCCGTTGTTTGTCGAAGCCCGCCTTCTGAAACTGGTGATCGACATTGGTGGTGATGACGAAATAGTCCTTGTCCAGCACGAGTTTCAAGAGGTTGTCGTAAACGGGTTTCGGGGCAGGCACGTAGCGGTTGTAGTAGATATGCCGACTCCAATAGGCCCAATGTTCTTCCTCTGTCGGGAACTGATGGAACCCAGCTGTGTACATATCGGTGAATCCGTATTTCCCGATGAAATCGGAAAAATACTTTTGGAAGCGTTCGCCATTATAGGTAAAGCCTGCCGAGGTGGAGAGGCCTGCGCCTGCACCGATGACGATGGCGTCGGCTTCGAGTAAGGCTTTATGTAGTTTTTCTGTTTCCATAAAACGAAAGCAAGTTGCTTTCACAAAACGCGGAAGCAACTTGTTTATTGTTGGTTCAACGGCAGGTTTTTCCACCAATCCACCATGTCCACCGATGTAATATTTGCAACCAGAATCAAGGGCCTCTTTCGTGGCTTTCAATTCCGCATCGATGGCATCTGCATTGCCCAATTGAAGCGGACTCATGTGGGCGGGGTAATATGCCCAATGGCTATAATACACCTGTCCACCTATGATGATGCTGGCACCAGGGAAGTCGCTTGCCGCGCCGTGCTCGAAACGGAAGTCAACGCCAGCATAGTTTTGCGTGCTGCCAAAAGGAACCTCCGTGGCTTTTTGCGTTGGCAAGTCGACCATAGTGTCGCCAAACGATTGGGCAAAGCCTTTCATCATGCCACCATAGATAGGGCCTTCAATAAAAGCGGGCATCCCTTCGGGCATGACGATGGGCAATTGGTCGCTGCCACCCAAATGATAGTCGGTGAT
>CADAPW010000159.1 GCA_902789915.1 uncultured Bacteroidia bacterium
AACCAATGGTGTGGAGTATGCTTGGCAGCTGGAGCCGGCAGACGCAGGCTTCATCGTCAACCATGGCAATGCCGTCGACATCGTTTGGGACTTCAGGCATGACATTACCGAAGCCACCCTCACCGTCACCTCCGAAGCGGGTTGCATCCATGAAACGCTTAGCAAGACCATCGGCATCAGCCTCGTATCCGTCGCGGAGGAGAGCCTGTCAAGCTTCAGCCTCTACCCAAACCCCACCGACGGCAAGGTCAACCTCGTCATGGGACAAGACCTCCAAGGTAAGTCAACGGTCGAAGTGTACAATGTGTTGGGCACGTGCATGATGAGTAAAACCTATCGGAACCTTACCAAAGGCCAAAACTTCGCTTTCGACCTGCAGCACTATGCGCCTGGCATCTACATCATCAAGCTATGTAACGAGGAAGGCTGCTGGAGTCAAAAGGTGAGTGTCAGATAGCCTCAGTCCTCACACACGATAGTTTTTCAGCTATGAGACGGTTATTTACACTCTTAAGCATTATTTCAGCGTTCAACAAAGAGATCTTTCGTTTCCGCAGCGATGCGCCACAAGGTATCAGTGTGACCCGTAGCACTGCTTCTCAACTTTCGCTGCATTACTCCATCCAGGAGCTTGGCATCGCCAACATTGAAATAGATGATGTGAGAGGGCAAGAGATCATTTTGAAGGGACAGTTTGCCCCCAATGCCGAAGGGCTTCCCAACCTGCCCGTCGTGAACCGATATGTTGCCATCCCACGAGGTGCCACCGTCAGTCTGCAAGTGCGGGAAAACGCCAGCACTATGCTGACCAACATCGAGCTGCTGCCGGCAATGCCCGCCCAATGCGACTTGGACGATGAAGACGTCAAGCTGCGCTGGGATGCCAGCATCTTCAGCAAAGATGCCAACTTCCCCACAGAGAACATGGTGCTATCGACACCCACTCAGATACGTAAGCTCGACGTGGTGATGCTCAGTGTGACGCCTTTCCGCTACAATCCCGTGAAGAAGACGCTGGAAGTGATTTACGACATCGACATCGACATCCGTTTCGAAGGCGGCAACGGGCAATTTGGAGAAAGCCGCTATTTCAACCCCGACTGGACGCACATCCTCCGCAATCTCGTCATCAACAGTGAGATGATTCCCACTACAGATTATTATAGTCTGGTCAAGTCCGCCCCTGAACGCGACGAGGAGGGTTGCGAATACCTCATCATCTCGCTCGACGACCCCGACATCCTGGCTTGGGCCGATACCCTGAAAGCCTTCCGCACGAAGCAAGGCATCTTGACGAAAGTGGTGACGGTCACGGAATGCGGAGGCAACTATTCCAACACCATCCACAATTACCTCGTCAACGCCTATAACAATTGGGCCATTCCGCCTGCGGCCGTCCTCATGTTCGGAGGGGCATACGGCAATGTGTACCTCGATCCTTATTTCCTGTGGACCATCCCCGAAACCGGCCAACAATCCTCTCATTATCCCACAGACTACCTTTATTGCGACATGAACAACGACTTTCTGGCGGATATGGCCATCAGCCGTATCACTGCGAGAAACTTGAACGAATATCGTATCTTCGTCGAGAAAACCATCCAATATGAAAGCGCCCCGTCCACCGATGCCGCCTTTTATGACCATCCCATCATCACATCGGGGTACGAGGGAAACAAATGGTTCATGATTACATCACAAAGCGTGGACGGCTTCTACCGCAACAAACTCGGCAAGCATCCCACCAACCTATACTTTTCCTACATGGGACCCCCTACCGATTCCATTTGGTCAATAGGCTACAACACAGAAGTGCTGCTGGACTATTTTGGTTCCAATGGACAGAATTACATCCCACAATCCATGAACGAACTGCATGACTGGAGAACCAGTAATGATCCAGAACCGTTGATTAATGCCCTCAACGAAGGTTCGTTCCTGACTATGTACCGTGGCCACGCCTGCCATAATTTTTGGTACTATCCCCATTTAGATTCCCCGAGGGCCATGTCCCTTCACAACGAGCATCCCACCTTCGTTCTCTCCATAACTTGCCATACTTCATGCTACAACCAATACGGCCCAAACGACAGATGTCTCGTCGACGCTCTCTGCATCAATGAGAACGGTGGCGCCGTGGGCGGCATTGGGGCGACCGATTTAACCCATTCCTATTTCAACGACATCCTTGCATGGGGTATCTACGACTGCATCTGGCCCGATTTCCTGCCCGACATGGGCGGCGATACGCCACCTGAATTCGTAAGGCCGTCCTATGTGTTGACGGATGCAAAGCTTTATTTCGCCTACCATTACTTCCTACCCAATTATTGGAGTGATATCGAGTCTTCCACCATGTGCCTTTTCGGTTACACGGGCGAGACCTACCTCAACCTGTTCACCGAGGTACCACGACCGATACGAATCACACATGAGCCCGACTGCCCAGAAGACGCAAGCGAATACACTGTGACCGCGGAAGAAGGCGCCGTTGTCTGTCTGTCGAAAGACGGAGAAATCATCGGTGTAGTCAGAAGCAATGGGCAGCCTTACACCTTCACTTTACCTCAGCTGGAAGAAGGCGAGCACTTTACCCTCACCGCCACCAAGCAAAACCGTATCCGTTACGAGTATGAGGTGCCCGTCGTTGCCAGCAGCGACCCCTTCGATGTCATCGAAAGAAGCGCAAGTTTCGCTCTTTACCCCAATCCTACCGAGGGCATGGTCAACCTAGTGATGGGACAAGACCTGCAAGGCAAGTCAGTGGTGGAAGTGTACAATATACTAGGCCACCGGATGACGAGCAAGGCCTTCCAGAACCTGACGAAAGGCCAAAGCATCGCCTTCGACCTGCAGCACTATGCGCCCGGCCTCTACATCATCAAGCTATGTAACGAGGAAGGCTGCTGGAGTCAAAAAGTCAGCGTCAGATAAAAAACTGCAGGAACATTGAAAAAAAATCTGTCAAAACCCTTGACAGATTTTTTTCTTTTTGTATTTTTGTCGCATGAATTAAACTTTTTCAGATATGAAACGTCAATTTTTACTTTTAAACATTCTATTAGCATTCAATATCTTGAACGCTCAAGAGGTCTATCGTTTCCGCACTGATGCGCCACAAGGCCTCAAAATAGAAGCCAGCACCGCCACGGCACTCACGCTGCACTATTCCGTCCCTGAAATCGCCATCACCACCCTTGACGACGGTGAGACCAAGGGGCAAGAAATCACCATGAAAGGCAGTTTCGGCTCCTTTGCCGAGGGCTTACCTGACCTGCCTTTTGAGAACCACTACATCGCCATCCCGCGAGGTGCAACGGTCAGCGTCGAAGTCAAAGAGAAAGGGAGCCAGACCTTGAGCGGCATCGACCTCTTGCCTGCCGCTGCTTTGCAAGGCAACGCCGCCGTCGGGAAGCCAAAGATGCAGAAAGACATGAGCGTTTTCGGGAAGGATGCCAATTTCCCAGAACAAAACGTCGCCATCGCCCAGACCACCCAAATCCGCGGCCTCGACGTGGTGATGCTCAGCGTGACGCCATTCCGCTACAACCCCGTTAGAAAGACTTTGGAAGTCATCTATGACATGGACATCGAAGTCCGTTTTGAAGGTGGCAACGGACAGTTTGGAGATGCAAGATACCGCAATCCCGCTTGGGACGGCATCCTGCGCGACCTGGTCATCAACAGCGACATGTTGCCCGAGGCGCATTATTACGACCTCCTCAACGAAGCCATAAAAAACCGCGAGGAAGGCTGCGAATACCTCATCATCTCCCCTGACGACGAAGACATATTGGCTTACGCCGACACTTTGAGGCAGTTCCGCAACAAGCAAGGCATCCTCACCAAGGTGGTGTCCACTACGGAATGCGGTGGCAACGATGCAAGCATTATTAAAAACTACATCAAAAACGCCTACGACAACTGGGCCATCCCTCCGGCGGCAGTGATGATATTCAGCGGCATCGACACCATAGACGTCGGTAGCCAATACTATTGGTGGTCCACTGGAATTCCTGGTTTTCCACTGCTTTTCAAGGGATATGACAATGGTTACGAACTGCTAGATTACCATTATAGTTCTGACAACCCATACGCCGACATGAACGACGACAGCATCCCGGACCTGGCCCTCAGCCGCCTCCCCGCCTTGAATTTGGAAGAATACCGCACCCAAGTAAACAAACTCATCCAATATGAAACCAACCCTCCCACCCGACCGGATTACTACAACGAACCCATCATCACGTCCAGCTACGAAGAAAACAAATGGTTCTTGATTACCTCCCAGTGTGTCAACGGATTCTACCGCAACAAACTTGGCTTACAGCCCAAGAACTTCTATATGATTTATGAATACACAAGTGATGAGATATTGCCGCCCGAAACAGCATGGTCATCAGCCTACAACACCGATGCTGTAGTCGATTACTTCGGGCCTAACGGACAAAACTACATCGCCCAACAACCCGACACCCTCAACAGTTGGCGTTACATGTTCGATTACTCCTACCTCGTTGACGCGCTCAACGAAAGTGCCTTCCTGACCTTGTATCGCGACCATTCCTCATACGACTTGTGGTGCAGCCCGTGGATGGAAAACAATGTGGTTAAGACCCTGACAAACACCGACCCCACCTTTCTTCTTTCCATCGGCTGCGATGCCGCATTATACTCCGACGTTGTTTTCTTTGAGTTTTCGAACGACTATTGGTCTATGGGAGAACATCCCATGATTTACGAGTTTTGCAAAGCCAAGGTGGGTGCCCTCGGCGGCATAGGCGCAACCACGGTCACGCACTCCCACTTCAACGACATCCTCACATGGGGTGTCATCGACAACTTCTGGCCCAATTTCATGCCCAACATGGGAACAACGACACAACCTGATTTTACAAGACCTGCCTACGCCCTCGTCGCAGGCAAGCTGTTCCTCAACCAACATGCGTTCTTGCCCAACTGGTGGCCGACAAAAATCACCACGACCCAAAATGTATTTCATTATCTAGGCGAGACTTATCTCAACCTTTATACCGAAGTGCCGCAACAGATGGCTATCGACGCCAGTCCCTTCTCTAATAGTCCGTCCCAATACACCATGACGGCAGAAGAGGGAGCCACCATCTGCCTTTCACATGGCGGCGAAATCATCGCAGTGGTCCAAGCCACCGGACAACCACAAGAAATCGCCTTGCCGAATCTGCCCATTGGCGAGCGGTTTGTCGTGACCGCAACAAAGCAAAACCGTTTCCGCCATGAGCATACCGTCATGGTAATTTCAGACCAACTGCCTTTTGTTTTCGTGAAAAGTGCCGACATCAAGGACCAAGGCGGCAATGGTCAGCTCGACTTCGGTGAATACGCCAACATCGACATCACGCTGAACAACCACAGCGAAATCGCATCGGAAAGCGGTGAAATCACCCTACATTGTGAGTCGCCATACGTCGAAATCGTGCAAGGCACAACGCATTATCCACAAATGGCTGCCAATGCAACGCCATATTGCCAATGCCTTCAGAATCAAGTTGTCCAACGATGTACCGGACCAGGCCAACATCCAACTCATGGCACGCTTCAATGAAAACGAGAACACGCATGAAGACGACATCGCTGTCACAGCCAACGCGCCTGTCATCTCCATTGCGCCCGAGTTTTGGCCCAAAACAGCTGACGGCGAGCCTTCGACACACATCACTACCGAAGGTGCTTCTTCCATCGTTTTCTCGGTGAAAAACACAGGCCACTCGTCTGCCGAGCTGCTACAAGCCAGTTTGGACATCAAGGCACCCTTTGTTGAGGTGGAAAATAGTCCCCAACATGAAAACCTCATGCCAAATGAGGATTGGTTGTGTACCTACGAACTAAATACTGTCCCCAACGACATCACGGGAGCATGGCTGCAAGCTCATCTTGACATCCAATACGGCGAGCAACATGCCTATCTCGACACCATCGTGCAATATGGCGGCATCTTCGAGGACTTCGAGACCGATGCGTTGAACCCCTATTTCAGATGGACGAACACCGGGAATGCGTGGGAGTATTGCACGGAAACCCCATACGAAGGACAACGTTGTCTGGTCTCCATGGCTGACACTACAAATTATTCCTTGCTAAAGGCTCGACTGAAGAACCATTATGTTGGGCATAACTGCAAAATCTCTTTTTATTACCAAACTGACGACAATGATGTGTTACAATACTATACCATGCATCAAGACCAATGCAAGAATTTCTCCAACACCGAATGGAAATACGGTGAGGTACTCTACAACGGGACTGACATGCAGATGAACTGGAGATACCAGTTGTCAGATATCAATAGTGCGCAAGCCAAGCTCGACAACATCTGCTTCCCGCCCATGCCTACGGCTATCGCCTCTGCGGGTAATGATAGAATCGTCTGCAACGAAGCGCCTATCGACCTCGGCGAAGCATACGCATACTATTGCGACTCGGTGCGCTGGACCACCGAAGGCGACGGGCGATTTGAGGACGATGCCGTTGTCAACACCATGTATATTCCAGGAAACCAAGATATTTCGAACGGACAAGTGACATTGACCCTCACGGCATACGGCAATGAAATCTTTACCCATTCAGCGGTTATTCGGTTTGCCAACGCAACCAGCTTGGGCAGCATGGTCGGCGACAGCATTGTCAACAAGTACGAAAGCCATGTCAGCCATTATTCCGTTGACAGACAAGAGGATATCCACTACATTTGGCAGCTCGTCCCAGCCGAGGCGGGCACCATCTTCGACCAAGGCAACGAAATCGACATCCTATGGAACTTGACTGACGGCGATGCCGAGGTCACGCTTTCGGTGACCGCCGACAATGGCTGCACCACAGAACCTGTCACCAAGACCATTGGCCTCATCGGATACGGTGTTACCGAATGGTCCACAGTGAATTTCGACCTCTTCCCCAACCCCACTGACGGCAAGGTCAATCTCGTCATTGGGGAGACGCTACAAGGGAAGGCTGTCGTGGAGGTATACAACCTGCTGGGTGAATGCCTGATGGTGAAAAACCTCAGCAACTTGCAAAAGGGCGAAACCTACACGCTTGACCTGAATCATCTCGTCTCGGGGCTGTATATCATCACATTACGCTCAGAAAACGGCTGTTGTTCCAAGAAACTGAGTGTCAGGTGACGAAGAAAAGGAAGTATTTCCTATTTTTGCAGAGACATTTGACGCGCTTCGTGTCACTGCGAGGTACGAAGCAGTCCAGAAAACAAGTTACCTGGATTGCTTCGTCGTTCCTCCTCGCAATGACGCAAAGCGACACAAACAATTCAACGATTAAACAATCAACAATTCAACAACAATAAAATGATCAGCTACAAAGAATTAGGGCTGGTGAACACCCGTAAAATGTTCGCCAAGGCTGTGGACGGCGGCTATGCCATCCCCGCCTTCAACTTCAACAATATGGAACAGATGCAGGCCATCATCATGGCTGCCGTCGAGACCAAGTCACCCGTCATCCTGCAAGTGTCGAAAGGCGCGCGCAGCTACGCCAACCAGACCCTGCTGCGCTACATGGCCCAAGGTGCCGTGGAATACGCCAAGGAACTGGGCTGCGCCCATCCTGAAATCGTGCTCCACCTCGACCACGGCGACAGCTTCGAGACCTGCAAGAGCTGCATCGACATGGGCTTTTCGTCGGTGATGATCGACGGCTCTGCCCTGCCTTACGACGAGAACGTGGCCCTCACGAAAAAAGTCGTCGACTACGCCCATCAGTTTGATGTGACTGTGGAAGGCGAACTCGGCGTGTTGGCTGGCGTCGAAGACGAAGTGTCCGCCGAAGAGAGCCACTACACCAAGCCCGAGGAGGTCATCGACTTCGTGACCAAGACCGGCGTTGACAGCTTGGCCATCAGCATCGGCACCTCGCACGGTGCTTATAAATTTACGCCCGAGCAATGCACTGTTGACCCCGCCACGGGCCGCCTTGTGCCGCCTCCGTTGGCTTTCGATGTGCTCGAAGCCATCGAGAAGAAACTGCCCGGCTTCCCCATCGTGTTGCACGGCTCATCGTCGGTGCCGCAAGACGAGGTGGACACCATTAATAAATATGGTGGCGCACTGAAGGCCGCCGTCGGCATCCCCGAGGAGCAGCTGCGCAAGGCCGCCAAGAGCGCCGTCTGCAAGATCAACATCGACAGCGACAGCCGCTTGGCCATGACCGCTGCCATCCGCAAGACCTTTGCCGAAAAGCCCGCCGAGTTCGACCCGCGCAAGTACCTCGGTCCTGCTCGCGACAGCATGAAGAAGCTCTATGAGCACAAAATTATCAATGTGTTAGGCTCGAACGACAAACTTGAAAACGCATAAATCATGGGCAAACTGAAAGATGTTCACGTATTCAGCAACAAGGAAGGCTCCATAGCGAAATTTTTCGTCGCGATGGCATCCTTTGCTGCTTCTGTTCTCGCTGCGAGCATCCTAACCTCGCTTATTGAGAAGGAACCTTTTCAATGGAAAACCTGTCTTTTGACGATTGCCATCCTCATGGCATTTGTCACGGTGGTTTACTTCATCGCAAGGCTTCTCGCCTATCGCACCCGATTGTTCCCGAAGACCGAGAACCGCGAAGGTGTACATGGCGTGAGTTTCATCTTTCTGTTGATTCTATCTTTCGTCTTGTTTGTGATTCTCGCATAAGGCTAAAGCAGTTTTTTCAAGTCAAAACGGAAAAGTATCGCAAAAAGCACTATTTTTGCGATACTTTTAATTATACAACCATGCAATTGAATCCCTTAACCGCCATATCGCCCGTCGACGGGCGTTACCGTTCCAAGACCGTAGAGTTGGACGACTTTTTCAGTGAATTTGCCCTCATCCGCTATCGCGTGATGGTCGAAGTGGAGTATTACATCGCCTTGTGCGAACTGCCCCTGCCACAACTTGAGCAGTTCAACGGCGACTACGACGACCTCCGCGCCATCTATGAGGAATTCCAAACGGAAGACGCATTGGAAATCAAAGAGATAGAAAAAGAGACCAACCACGATGTGAAGGCCGTGGAATACTTCTTGAAACGCCGCTTCGACGAACTCGGCCTGACCGAGTTCAAGGAGTTCCTGCACTTCGGCCTCACCTCGCAGGACATCAACAACACTGCCGTGCCGCTCTCGATGATGGAGGCGCACAAACTGGTGGTGAAGCCCGCCTTGGAAGACCTCGTCGACAAGCTGAAAGGCATGGCCGAGGAATGGCGCGACATCCCGATGTTGGCCAAGACCCACGGTCAGCCCGCCAGCCCGACGCATCTGGGCAAGGAGACTTCGTGGAGCGCCTCAACGACCAGCTGAAGATGCTCAACAGCGTGCCCTTCACGGCCAAGTTCGGCGGCGCCACAGGCAACATGAACGCCCACAAGGTGGCCTACCCCGACATCGACTGGCCCACCTTCGCGAAGAAGTTCGTGGAGAAGAGCCTGAAACTCAAGCGCCAGCAGACCACCACACAGATTGAGCATTACGACTACATGGCCGCCTACTTCGATGCCCTGCGCCGCGTCAACACCATCCTGATTGACCTCTCGCGCGACATCTGGCTCTATGTGTCGATGGAATACTTCAAGCAGAAAATCAAGGCGGGCGAAGTCGGCTCGTCGGCGATGCCCCACAAGGTGAACCCCATCGACTTCGAGAACGCCGAAGGCAACCTCGGCATGGCCAACGCCATCCTCAC
>CADAPW010000160.1 GCA_902789915.1 uncultured Bacteroidia bacterium
GGATGGAAAGCTCGTTTGACTTCGTGATCATGTCCATCAGCTTTTGATGCTGACGTTCGTAGTCGTCGATGAAACGCTCTTGCGCCTCTGAACGTTGGACGTAGCCCAATTGCATCTCTGTCCATAAGTCCTTGAGTATACTGGTCAAAGACTGCCCACTCACGATGGCAAAAAGCGGGATGGAAAGCATAATGAGTGCAATTGCAAGCGTTAAAAACCTCTTTTTTCTGTTCATAAATGCCGTTTTGTAGAAATGGGCAAAGATACCACATCTTTTTGGAATAAAAGATAACTTTTACGTAAAAGTTGTTTTTCGTTTGTGGAATAGCTACTGACAAATACGAAAATTTTCTATCTTTGCGCCCTTATCTGAGCAATCGATGAACATCGGAATCCCAATATGGATGTTGGCTTTATCGCTGCTGGCTGGTTTGGCAGCAGCCACATTGTTGTATTTCCGCAACAAGAAGCAACACTATGGCAAAGCATTGAATGTCATCTTGTTTGCACTACGGACTGCTTTTCAACCCGCTGATAAGGCAGAAATTCAGTTCGGTGGAAACGCCTACGATTATCCTCGCGCACGACAATTCCTCGTCCGTCGTCCTTTGCAAGGATTCGGCATTTTACAAAAAGGATTATCTGACTCAGTTTGAGCAGTTTAGGAAAGACTTGAACGCTGATTTTCAGGTCGATGAATACCTTTTTGGTGAGAAAGTTCGCAATTTCGAGCAACTTGACTTCTCCGACCAACTGACGGACTTGTCGTCGCTGATAAAGACCTTGGACAGAAGATATTACAAGCGCAATGTGGGTGCGGTGCTGCTCTTCTCCGATGGCATCTACAACCGCGGCTTCGAGCTGGAGTTGGTGGCGGAGAATTTCCCGTTCCCCATCCATACCGTTGTTTTGGGCGACACGGTTTCCTATCCCGACCTCGCCATCCGCAATGTGCATTATAATAAGGTGGTGTCGCTCGGTGCGACTTTCCCCGTCCGCGTGACGGTGGCCGCCCGCGACTTGGCCGGCCGCAAGGCACAACTGACCCTCAAGGAAAGCGGTCGCCTCATTGAGAAACGCGACATCGAGATTCCATCCAACCGCTTCTCCAAGGAAATCGACTTCATGCTTGATGCTACCAAGAAAGGCGTGATGGCCATCGACATTGAGGTGAGCGGCATCGCCGAGGAGGAGCAATTGCTGAACAATGTGCGTCATATCTATGTCGAAGTGCTCGACCAGAAATACAAGCTGCTTTGTGTGGCTGCCTCGCCGCATCCCGACTTGAGTGCCTTGCGCAGCGTGCTCAACGACAACTACGAGGTGGACTTCTGCTTTGGCAAGGAGACGCTACCCGAGTTCAGCAACTACGACTTGGTCATCCTGCACCAGGTGCCTTCTGCACGCACGGATTTCAATGCCTTGAAGACACAGTTAGACAAGAACGTGAAGCTGCCCGTCTTCTTCATCGTCGGCAACGACACTGACCGTGATATGCTCAGTAAGTTGCAGAATGTCTTCGCCTTGCATTCCGGCGCGACCAATACCCAGTTGGATGTCAAGGCGCATCAAAACACGGCCTTCTCGACCTTTACCTTCGACTCGAAGTCGGAGCAACTCATCGCGAAATACCCACCTTTGGCTTTGCCACATTTGGAAATCAATGCCTTGAAGTCGCACGATGACCTGCTGATGCAAGAGGTGATGGGTATTAAGTCGGGCCTGCCGCTGTTGAGCTTTGCCAACGACGGGCGTAAGATGGCCTTCCTGTTTGGCACCAACGTGTGGCGTTGGAGACTGTATGAGTATTACCAGAACAAGAACCACGATGTGTTCGATGAGATGTTCTCCAAGACGCTGAAGTACCTGCTGCTGTCGGCCAATGACGGCTCGGCCATCTATGCCAAGGAGACCTACTACAGCAACGAGCCTGTCATCATCACCGCCGAGCTGCGCAACCCGAACAACGAACTCGTCACCGACCCCGACCTGACTATTCAAATCGAAAACAAGCTGACAGGTGAGACTTACGACTACACCTTCTCGAAGCGCGACCACGACTATGAATTGAACGCTGGCCTTCTGCCTGAGGGCCTGTATACTTATAAGGTGCAAGCACAGATGGGCGAGCGCAAGATCAATGTGAACGGCACCTTTAGTGTGGTGGCTATCGGCATTGAGGCACAACAGCTTACCGCCGACATCGACCGTATGCGCACCATCGCTCGTCTGACCAACGGAAACTGCTATACGGCTCGCGAGTTGCAGCAACTTTTTGCCGACTTGCACAATGATTCGCGCATCACCTCCGTTGAACATCATGAGAGTCGTTTCGAGGACCTGATTCACTCCAAGTGGATTTTCTTCGTCCTCATCGGTCTGGCTGCTGTGGAATGGCTGCTGCGGAAGATGTTTGGCAGTTATTGATGAGGAGAGAGGGAGATTCCCCTGCGGGGAATGGAAGTGGAGATGTTATTATATAGCGGCGGCTTAAGGATTCTATGAATTTGATGCTTCTTGAAGCCGCCGCAAAATAAATTTTAAATCATTAAATACTAACGCATTATGAAAATTCAAGATCAAGCTGTCGTCACGATGACCTATGTCCTGCGTGAGAACGACGAAAACGGTCCCATCCTTCAGGAGACCACGAAAGAGAACCCCTTTGTGTGCATCTTTGGTATGCATCAACTATTGCCCAAGTTTGAGGAAAACCTGATGGGCAAGGAGCCTGGCGACCATTATGCCTTCCACCTGACCCCGGAAGAGGGCTACGGCGAGCGTGATGAGGCCTATGTGATGGACCTCGACAAGAATATGTTCATGCAGAATGGCGTGCTGATGGAGCTCGTGAAAGAGGGTGCCCAGCTGATGATGCAGACCTCTGATGGTCGCCCGATTGCCGGTATCGTCCGCGAGATTGGAGACAACCACGTGAAGATGGACTTCAACCACGACATGGCTGGCAAGCACCTCCATTTCTCAGGTGAGATTCTCGATGTGCGCGAGTCGACCGATGAAGACTTCGCTCCTGGTGGCTGTAGCGGTTGCGGCGGTGACTGTGAAGGCGGTTGCGAAGGGTGCAAATGATGCAAAAACAAACGGGCTTCACCGACAAAGGGAGAAGCCCGATTTGAAACCTTTTATAGTGCAATGCATAGTGACAAAGACTATACCGGCACTTTGGCACTGCAAAAGTACAAAGTTTTTCTTTTCTTGCAGATTTAAATTCCTTTTCTTTATATTTGCACCGTCATCAGATAAATATCTAGTGACAGAAATCGTGGAAAACATGTTGCTTCGAAGCAATAAAATGAAAGATAACAGATTATAAACCAAAATATTGGCCTATGAGATAACGCATAAAGCGATATGCACATCATAGAATAGGAAAAAGCGAAGTAGCTTTATCTGGTTGTTCTGAAACTTGCACAACTTCAAACAATCTCTCAGAGAAAGGCAACTGCGCTCTCGCCGTTAGGCGTGGGCTTAATAGTTGAAATTGGGAGATTGTAGGTAGTGCAAGACCTCAGAATAACCGATGAAGGCTAAAAAGTGCCACGCTTTTTTTGTGTGTATGTCTTTCATTCATACGGTACAGGCGGAGATGCCCGAAAAGCCTTACGAGTAGGGAAAGAAAATTAAAATTTTGAATAAAACTGCTGGCGACAGGATAAATAATGCCACATTTAAGATGAAAAAATTAGCAATAGTTTTAATCGCATTGATGGGTTTTGTATCTGTAGCAAATGCACAACAAGATAAAGCAAATGTTCCAGGTGATTCTGGTAACACGGTTCTCGTCTCTGTTTCAGATGATAGTCAAACATCTACATCTATCACATTCTACAACAATTCCACTAAATCAATAGAAGTCTGCGTCAGTGTTTACAATGACCAAGGCAGTGAGGTTGGAAATGGTTGCTATTCTATTCCTGGTGCTTCTGCGAAAGGTTCTCATTCTGAAACAACAAAAACACTTTCCAAAAAAAGGTCGTGTAGCACATGTTCATCTGGATGTGAGACGAAAAGAATTAAAATAACTTCTGTGAAATAGTATCCAATAATTTGCGGAATTATCCCCTTTAATCTTGTAGTTATTATAACCTTGAAATTATACATATTGTTTTTTTACAAGACGTAAGGAGATAATTCCGTTTTTATGAACATATCCTATTTCATATCATAAAACGACAATCAACTTAATTCACAAAAACCGATGGGCCGATGGGATATAACTGGCAATAATTAAAATGAAGAAGAAACTCCTTATCGGATTAGGAATTATCACTCTAATTGGTACTCTCTGTGCTTTTACTGTTACCTCTGGTATATGGTGCAGTAGATGTCAGGGATCTGGAAAAATTGATGTCAAAAAAGATTGTCCTACCTGCAAAGGCGCTAAAAAGGATAAATGGGGTGATAACTGTTATCAATGCAATGGAACTGGTTATATTTATGAAAAAACTGATTGCCCCGACTGCAAAGGGAAAGGTGAAATCACCGAACCCTTACCATTCCCGGAGCCTCAAAAAAGATAACACACTATTGTGGCGGATGCTTGCAATCCGCCACTTTTTATTGACACAAATGATGATTGAACTATGAGGAAAATTTTTGTGATATTATTCTTGTACGGAATAATGACTTGCGCAACTGCGCAAAACATCATACAAATTACCAATAATGGTAGTCAAAACACCACCACGGATTGTGGTTTTAAAATCAATGGAATTTGTTCTTCGGAAGATATTGGCGGCGTTAGTTTGGAAGATATTTCACGTCAGGATCTTGGCGGAGGACCTTTTTCAAATGGTATCACACGTGCTTATCTCAAAAACTATAACAATTTCACTGTTACGGTTTTGATTCAATTGGCTTTTGACTCATATAGTCAAGGTGGATCAACCTATGTCGAAGAGGTTTATCAAGTTGTAATACCATCTAATGAGACAAAATCAGTGCAATTAAATCATTGCAATTGCCCAGGCTGTTATTCCTTACAAGGGATGATTGTCCGGCGATTGATGAATTGAAATGTTAGTTAAATAGCGTGTAATAATTAGAACAGCGGAGGTGGAAATCTCCGCTGTTCATTTTTGAGTGTTGAAGATGAAATAGCTTATTTCCTCAGCCCCGCCAGCTGCTGTTCAATCACAGCAATCTTGGCCTCAGCATCGGCTTTCTTCTTGCGTTCCTTGTCGACGACGGCGGCAGGAGCACCACTCACGAAGCGCTCGTTGGAGAGCTTCGCCTCAACGCTCTTCAGGAAGCCTTGGGCGTATTTCAGTTCCTCTTCCAGCTTCTTGATTTCGGCCTCTACATCGACGCTGCCGGTGAGCGGAACGAAGAACTCTGTGCTGCCCACGATGAAGCCGAAGGCACCCGCGGGAGCCTCGGCCACATAGCTCACCTCGCTCACATTGCAGAGCTTGGCAATGACGCAGTCGAAGTCCTTGTTGGCCGTGCCCTTCACTACGAGTTGGATGGCATCGCGGAAGGTGATATTCTTGTCGGAGCGCACCTTACGGACGTTGTTGATGACCTCTTGGGTGAACTCGAACTGCTTCAGAATCTGCTCGTCAACGGCTTGCAGTTTGGGCTGCTGGGCGATGATGATATCGTCACCTTCCTTGCGCTCGGCGATGGCGTGCCAGATTTCCTCGGTGATGAACGGCATAAAGGGGTGCAGCAGGAGCATCAGGTTCTCGAAGAACTTGATGGTGGCGGCGTAAGTCACGGGGTCGATGCCCTGGCCTTGCGGAGCCTTCACCATCTCTAAATACCACGAGCAGAAGTCATCCCAAGTGAGCTTGTAGATGCCCATCAGGGCGTCGCTGAGGCGGTACTTGTCGATGTTGTCGTTGGTCTCGGCCAACACTTGGTTGAAGCGGGCCTCAAACCACTTCACGGCCATCTTGGCGGCTTCGGGTTGGGCGGCGTTTTCGTCCACATTCCAGCCTTTCACCAGACGCAAGGCGTTCCAAATCTTGTTGCAGAAGTTGCGGCCTTGCTCGCAGAGGGCCTCGTCGAAGAGGATGTCGTTGCCGGCAGGGGCGCTGAGCATCATGCCCATACGCACGCCATCAGCACCGAATTTGTCGATAAGCTCGATCGGGTCGGGGGAGTTGCCCAACGACTTGGACATCTTGCGGCCCAACTTGTCTCTCACGATACCGGTGAAATACACATTCTTGAACGGCACTTCATTTTGGTATTCCTCACCAGCCATGATCATGCGCGCCACCCAGAAGAAGATGATGTCGGGGGCGGTGATGAGGTCGTTGGTGGGGTAGTAGTATTTGAACTCGGCATTTTCGGGGTCAAGGATGCCGTTGAAGAGCGACAAAGGCCACAGCCACGAGCTGAACCAAGTGTCCAAGGCATCGTCATCTTGACGCAAGTCTTTGAGGGTCAGATTTTTGTTGCCAGTCTTCTCGATGGCCAATTTCAAGGCTTCTTCGGGCGTCTCAGCGACCACGAAACCGCCTTCGGGCAGGTAGTAGGCCGGAATCTGATGACCCCACCACAGCTGACGGCTGATGCACCAGTCCTTGATGTTCTCCAACCAGTGACGGTAGAGGTTGACATATTTGGCGGGATAGAACTTGATGTCGCCATTCAACACGGGTTTCAGTGCGATGTCGGCAAGGTGTTCCATCTTGAGGAACCACTGCATCGAGAGCTTCGGCTCAATCGGCACATTGGTGCGCTCGGAGTAACCCACCTTATTATTATAGTCCTCGATCTTCTCCAACAGTCCGGCTTCCTTCATGTCGATGATGATCTGCTTGCGGCAGTCCTCACGGCTCATGCCGATGTACATGCCAGCGGCTTCGCTCAAAGTGGCATCGTCGTTGAAGATATTGATGCTCTGCAGGTTGTGCTTTTCGCCCAGCATATAGTCGTTCACATCGTGGGCGGGAGTGACCTTCAGACAGCCCGTACCAAACTCGATGTCAACATAGCCGTCCTCGATGACGGGGATGACGCGGTTGACCAGTGGCACCACGACTTTCTTGCCGCGCAGCCATTGGTTCTTGGGGTCGGCGGGGTTGATGCACATGGCGGTGTCGCCCATGATGGTCTCAGGACGCGTAGTGGCCACCACAGCGTAGCGGCGACCTTTCTCATCGGTGTGGATGATTTCGCCTTCGGCACCGGTAGCACCTGTGCCGTCGTCCTCGTGGAGGTAATAACGGAGGTAGAACAGTTTGCTGTGCTCATCCTTGAAGATGACTTCCTCGTCGCTCAAAGCCGTTAAGGCTTTCGGATCCCAGTTGACCATACGGACACCACGGTAAATTAGGCCTTTGTTATACAGGTCGACGAAGGCGCGGATGACGCTCTTCGAGCGGATGTCGTCCATGGTGAACGAGGTGCGTTCCCAGTCGCAGGAGCAACCGAGGCGGCGCAATGGTGAACGAGGTGCGTTCCCAGTCGCAGGAGCAACCGAGGCGGCGCAACTGCTTGAGGATGATGCCACCATGCTCGTGGGTCCAGTCCCAGGCGTGCTTGAGGAACTCTTCGCGGCCGATATCCGTCTTCTTGATGCCCTGTTGTGCCAGCTTGTTCACCACCTTGGCTTCGGTGGCGATGGAGGCGTGGTCGGTGCCGGGCACCCAGCAGGCGTTCTTGCCTTGCATGCGGGCGCGGCGAATCAGGATGTCCTGAATCGTGTTGTTCATCATGTGGCCCATGTGAAGCACGCCAGTCACATTGGGCGGCGGAATCACGATGGTATAGGGCTCGCGTTCTTCGGGAGTGGAGTGGAAGTAGTTCTTGTCCATCCAGTGTTCGTACCATTTGCCTTCAACTTCCTGAGGGCTGTATTTGCTGCTGATCTCCATGTATTTGTTGTTGATTTGTTGACTGTTTAGTTGTTTAATTGTTGTTTGTTTGATGCGGGACTTCGGGACACGGGACCGAACCAAGGTCCCTGAGCCTGCGGCCCCTGAGGCCCATCGAAGGGTCGAAGGGCCGACATAAGATGGTCAAGCCTTTTGCGTTCAAAACAAACTGCAAAAATACTTATTTTCGGGCAACTTGGCACAATTATCTTGATTTTTGTGGTTTTGCCCTTGTCGTTTTGATTAAATGGCTATCTTTGCAATGTAAAGAATCACACATGAGAAAAAGAATCTACGAAATCATCGAACTGGGATTAAAAGGCGATAAAACCAGTACCGCATACGAAATCTTGATGCTGGTAGCCATCGTTGCGAGTATCATCCCGCTGATGTTTGCTGAAGAACATTTGGTTTTCCATTATATTGAAATTGTCACTGTCAGCCTATTTGTCATCGACTATATCTTGCGATGGATTACGGCTGATTTCAGATTGGGGAAACAAAAACGTTCCTTCTTGCTTTATCCGTTCACGTTTTGGGCTATCATCGACCTGTTGTCCATTCTTCCCGCACTCAGTCTTTTGTCGAAAGGATTCAAGATTTTCCGTCTCACTCGACTATTGAAGATTCTGAGGCTGTTAAAGTTTTTCCGCTACACCGATAAGTTCCAGGTGTTGGGCAAGGTGGTTAGAAAGGAAAAAAACGTGTTGTTGTCGGTGCTTGCCATAGCCATTTTTTATGTGTTTCTCACGGCTTTGATCATGTTCAATGCCGAACCGCATGTCAATCCCGATACTGGTGTTGAGACATTCGGCGATTTTTTTGATGCCTTGTATTGGGCCACGGTGACCCTCACCACTGTGGGTTATGGTGATTTGACTCCGGTCACCAACATCGGGCGTTTCGTCAGTATGCTGTCTTCGCTGTTTGGCGTGGCCGTAATCGCCCTCCCTTCAGGCGTGATAACCGCTAGTTATCTCGAAGAGTTGAGGAGGAAGAAAAACAACAAGGAAAAGGAACAAGGTAAGGAGGAAGAATGACTATTTTTTTCCATTTTTGTGGTAGCAAAGTATTTTTCCCTATCTTTGTCCGCTGTTGGAAAACGAGAAATTTGAAAAACAACAAATAAATAATCTTAAAAACAAATCATTATGGAATTTTTGAAAGAAAATTTGACAATCGTACTGTTGTGCGTGATTCTTGCCATCGTGATTCCCTTCTTGATCTTCTACTTGAGGACCGCGAAGCGTGATCACCCGAAAGGCTTGATTGCTGCTGCCTTGAGTAACATGGGCGAGCGTTTTGGCTACTACATCATGAACGCCATCCTGCTGCTGTTCCTCGTTTCGAAGTTCGGTCTGCCCGATGCTACTGCCGGCCTCATCTATTCTGTTTTCTATTTCGGCATCTATGTGCTTGCCTTGGTGGGCGGTATCATTGCCGACCGTACCCAAAACTATCATGGCACCATCCAGTGGGGTCTGGTCATCATGGCCGTCGGTTATGTGGCGCTTGCCATTCCGCTGTTCAGCCGTAACGCTGATGGCATCATTGCTGACGGCAATGGTGCTTGGTGGGGCATCTTGATCTTCACCTGCGTGGCATTGCTTATGATCGCCTTCGGTAACGGTCTCTTCAAAGGCAACCTGCAGGCTTTAGTGGGTCAGTTGTATGACAACTTCGAGGCCGAAGCTGCCAAGAAAGGCCCCGAGGCTTTGGCTGAAGCCAAGGATCGTCGCGACAGCGGCTTCCAGATTTTCTACGTGTTCATCAACATCGGTGGCGTGATCGCCCCCTTTGTGGCTCCTCTGCTGCGTACGTGGTGGCTTAAGGCTCACAACTTCATTTACAATGCCGACATGCCAGCCCTCTGCCATCAGTTCCTGAAAGATGGCCAGGTGACCACCAAGTTCACTGAAACCATGAGTAATTCCGTTATCGATGCCAGTGCCGCCACCAACCTAACGCAATTCTGCTCTGACTATATCGGTGTCTATAACCAAGGTATCCACTTCGCCTTCATCGCTTCGATGATTGCCATGATGATTTCCTTGATTGTGTTCTTCACCCAAAAGAAGAAGTTCCCGCAACCCGCCAAGAAACTGGCCACTGAAGTTGCCGATTACACTCCCGAGGAGAAAGCCGCTATGGCCAAAGAAATCAAGCAACGTATCGCAGCTTTGTTCGCTGTGTTGGGTATCGCCGTGTTCTTCTGGCTCTCGTTCCACCAGAATGGCCAGTCACTGATGGTGTTCGCACGCGACTTCGTCAACTCCGAGTGGCTCGCTCCTGAGATCACGCAGGCATTGAACCCGCTGTTCGTGATTATCCTGACGCCTATCGTCATGGGTATTTTCGCCTCGTTGGCCAGAAAGGGCAAGGGTGTCTCCACACCACGTAAGATTGCTTTGGGTATGTTCATCGCAGGCATCGCATACCTCTTCCTGATGGTCCTCTCGCTGGCTAACGGTTATCCGTCGGGCGATGAGTTCCGCGCCATGGATAGTAATGCAATGGCTGCCGCAGGCTTGCACAAGCAAGGTTACTGGGTGATGTTTGTCGTTTACTTCTTCCTGACTGTGGCCGAGTTGTTCATTTCCCCGTTGGGTCTGTCGTTCGTGTCAAAAGTGGCACCTCGTCACATGCTGGGTCTCTGCCAAGGTCTGTGGCTGGCTGCCACCGCCATTGGCAACCTGATGATTTGGATTGGTCCCGTCATGTACAACGCTTGGCCGATTTGGATATGCTGGGCCGTGTTCTTGGCGGTCTGCCTCATCTCCATGTCAGTCATGTTGGGTATGGTGAAGTGGCTTGAACGCGTCACCGCCTAACGCCAAACTATAAACTTTAAACGCTCAGCAGATGTTTAAAGGACATCCTAAAGGCCTATATGCGCTCGCCCTCGCCAACACGGGCGAGCGCTTTGGCTATTATACCATGCTCCTCTCATCGGTGGTATGCTCGCCGACCGTTTCGGCTATGGCAAGATGGTGAAGTCGGGCATCGTGGTCATGTTCTTAGGATACTTGCTGTTGGCGGTGCCTATGGCGACCACCACGGCGAAAGTCACCATGTTCTCTGCCTTGGCGCTTATCGCTATCGGCACGGGTTTGTTCAAGGGCAACCTGCAGGTGATGGTGGGCAACCTTTATGACGAGGCCAAATACAGCGCTTTCCGCGACAATGGCTTCAGCCTGTTTTATATGGCTATCAACATCGGCTCGATGTTTGCACCCATCACGGCCACCAAGGTCACGGATTTGTTCCTCGGCAAGGCAGGGTTCAGCTATGTGCCGCAAATTCCGTCCTTGGCGCACCAATACCTTGATGGCACTATCACACCCGAAGCGCTTTCAAGCTTTGAGGCTTTGGCTGTCCAACAAGGTGGCAATGTCAATGACTTGGCAGGTTTCGCCAACAACTACATCGATGCTTTGTCGGGTGCCTATAACTACGGCTTTGGCGTGGCTTGCCTCTCGCTGATTCTTTCGATGGCGATTTACTTGAGCTGCCGCAAGTGGTTCCAGCATGCCGACGTCAACACCAAACAAGCCAAGACGATGGAAAGCACAACCGTGAATGTGACGGAACTCTCGAAGGAACAGACCCGCGAGCGTATCACCGCCTTGGTGTTGGTCTTCGCTGTGGTTATCTTCTTCTGGATGTCGTTCCAGCAGGCCGGCCTCTGTCTGACTTACTTCGCCCGCGACTACACACAAAGCACAGTGAGCGGTTTCACGCGTTTTGGTTTCAACATTTGGTCATTGACATTGGTGGCCATCTCGATTTATACGATGTTTGGGGCCGCTCAGGCTACCAAACCTTTGAATCGTGGCATCCTGTGTGGCGTTACGACATTCTTGTGGGTCATGGCGGTGATGCTTTATAAGACCATGCCTGACCCCATCAACATCCTGCCGCAGCAGTTCCAGCAGTTCAACCCGTTCTTCGTTGTTGCCTTGACACCCGTCTCGATGGCGGTCTTTGGTGCCTTGGCTAAGAAAGGCAAGGAGCCTTCTTCGCCCCGTAAGATTGGCATGGGCATGATTGTGGCTGCGTTGGGTTTCCTCATTTTGGTGATTTGTTCCTTCCCATTGGCCAGTCCAGCTGAATTGAAGGTTCATGGTGGCGTAAGCAGCACTTTGGTTTCGCCCAACTGGCTGATTAGCACCTATTTCGTGCTGACCTTTGCCGAGCTGTTGCTGAGTCCTATCGGCATCTCATTCGTCACGAAGGTGGCTCCGCCCAAGTACAAGGGCATGATGATGGGTATGTGGTTCTGCGTGACCGCCATCGGCAACTACCTCACCAGCGTCATCGCCCGCATTTGGGGCACAGGAATGCCGCTCTGGATGGTCTGGGGCGTCCTCGTTGTGCTCTGTCTGCTCTCCGCCGTGTTCATCTTCTCGATTATGAAGCGGCTGGAACGGGCTACTTCAGGATGCTGAGAATCAGATTGCTAACAAAGGCTTGCTTCGGCAAGCCTTTGTTGATAGACATTTTGAGACTGATTATTTGCTGTGAAGTTTGGTGTTTCCCTAAAATGCTTATATTTGCAAACTGAAAAAGAAAGAAAATGTCCACTCGGCAACTTGAAATAGAAAGTTTGATAAAGCATCTTGGAGCGGAAATACTACCCCAAGGTGCTCGTTTGCTGCTTTTTGGTTCCCAAGCTCGTGATGAGGCAAGACCCGATTCCGATTGGGATTTGCTGATTTTGTTGGAAGGTGAAAAAGTGAGCAATGAAGATTTCGACCGTTGGGTGTTTCCGTTCATTTCATTGGGATGGTCGCTTGGTGTTGACATCAATCCTGTGGCTTACACATACGATGAATGGATGCGACGGCAGATCACTCCATTTTATAAAAACGTAATGAAAGAAGGGGTGGAGTTATGCTAACGGAAGATGAAAGAAAAGCCTTGGTGACATATCGGCTTGAGAAGGCTGGTGAAACGCTGGTCGAAGCCAAAGACTGCGGTACTATGAACCATTGGACACTTGCAGCCAATCGTTTGTATTATGCTGCGTACTATGCTTCTTCGGCGTTGTTGATTCAAAATGAAATTGTTGCAAAGTCTCACGAAGGTGTCATCGGAATGATAGGTCAGAATTTTGTTCTAACGGGCGTTATTTCAAAAGATGAAGCCAAACTTTTAGCCCGGCTTCAGAACATGCGTAAAACAGGCGATTATGATGATTTCATTGAATGGCATCAAGAAGAAGTACAGCCACTATTTGAGAAGGTTGAAGAATACATAAACAAGATAAAAACATTAGTTGAACCAAAATAATCGAACAAAAGAAAAAGCTAAACACAAAAGACATATTATAATCAGATAGCACTTGTTGCTGTCCTTGAACACCAAATTTTCCACTCGTCCCTGTTTTGACGGGGCAACATTCCAAGGACAAGTTACAAATGCCGTAGTTGCTACGGCGTGGAATACTTGTTAGGAATGTGGGCGTGGAAACCCTGGTGTTCAAGCAAGGAATTGATTCCACGCTGTTTTTGTTATATCAAATGAAATTATTAACCTCAAATAAATCCTAATATGAAAGCATTAAAATGTGAATTATGCGGAAGTAATGATGTTGTTAAACAAGATGGATTATATGTCTGTCAGCATTGTGGCACAAAATACACAGTTGATGAAGCGAAGAAATTGATGATAGAGGGAACTGTTAATGTTGAAGGAACGGTGAAGATAGATGATTCCACAGAACTAAAAAATCTCTATGAGATTGCACGAAGAGCTCGAAATGCTGAGAATTATGAGGACGCTGGAAAGTATTATGATTCTATTCTTGCAAAGAATCCAAAAGACTGGGAAGCTGTACTTTATGTGGTGTTTTGTAAAGCGATGACATGTAAAATTGCAGAAATACAGAACTATGCTATGTTGATGATAAATAATAATGTATCAGTTCTGTCATTAATAAAAGATAATGTAAAGGATGAAGTTGAACAGAAGTTAGCAGTATTAGAAACTGCCATGGCATATTCTCGGGTAGGTATCTTGTTTTCTAGTGCTGCTGAAAAACACTATTATGAGATAGATTCTAGTATTAGAGATAGTTATTGCTTAACCTATATTAAGAACAACTCTAAGGTTGCTGCAATGCTGTATACTATAGGAGATGGTTTTATTCTTTATTTTGGAGATAAATATGGATTTGAAGCAGCCAACATGTGGAAACAAGCAATTAGTACAAACGTAAAAAACATACCTTTAATAGTTGATAAAAAAGGTCTAAAACAATTTATTTTAGACTATGCTGAAAAAGTCAAGAAGTACGATAGTGATTATATTCCTCCAGAGATGAATACGGATAATGCTGACTCTGAATCTTCAGGTTGTTATATTGCCACCGCCGTTTACGGTTCATACAACTGTCCCCAAGTTTGGACACTTCGTCGTTTCCGCGACAACACTTTGGATGCAACTTGGTATGGTCGTGCATTCATCAAAACCTATTATGCTATCAGTCCAACATTGGTGAGA
>CADAPW010000161.1 GCA_902789915.1 uncultured Bacteroidia bacterium
GACCAGGCCAGTGAACCAGATAGGGTGGGGAGGGTTCTCGTCTTCGGCGCAGGTGGCGTGGAAGACGGGTACCAGTTACGGCTTCAAGGACGCTTGGGCTGTGGGTCTCACCGACCGATATGTGGTGGGCGTTTGGGCAGGTAACTCCGATGGCGAAGGCCGTCCCGGACTGACAGGTGTGGGTGTGGCGGCGCCCATCATGTTCGATGTGGTCAGCAAGTTGAACGACAGTTATCGTTATCCTGCCAACACCTCGGAGAGCGTTGAGGTCGAGGTCTGTGCCGAGTCGGGCTACCCTAAGTCGGAGTTGTGCCTGCACACGAAAAGGATTCGTGTCTGCAACGTGGAGAACAAGACGGGCGTGTGCCCTTATCATAAAAAGGTGTTTTTGGATGCGTCGCGTCAGTATCAGGTGCGGCCCGACTGCTATCCTGTGGACCAGAAATGTTACGATGTGTTTTATGTCCTGCGAGGTGATGGCCTTTGTCTATCCCAAGAGTGATGCCAAGGTGAACATTCCCATCGGTATTCGTGGCGACCGCCAACAGGTGGTTTTTGAAATCGCCCACCGCAACCCGCAGAAGACCATCTATTGGACTTTGAACGACCAGTTTTTAGGCCAGACACGCCTTAACCACCAGATGCCTATCGACGTGGAGAAAGGCACTTATCGTCTTCGTTGTGTAGATGAAGACGGTGTGGAACTGAATAGAAGGATTGTGGTGCAATAGCGCAGGTCCCTGAGCCTGTCGAAGGGCCGGAGCGTCCTTACCAAGCATACGCCTCAGCCGTCATCCACTTGCCTTGCACTTTGAGGGTGCGTTCGATGAGGTCGCGCACGGCACCCTTGCCCCCCGGACGTTCGCTGATGAACTTACTGATGGCCTTCACCTCGGGCGATGGCCTTCACCTCGGGCACGGCATCGGCAGGGCAGGCGGGGAGGCCCACTTCCTTCATTACATTGAGGTCGGGAATGTCGTCGCCCATGAAGACGATTTCTTCGGCTTTAAGACCTTTCTCCTGCATGTATTCCTTGAGTTTCAGAACTTTGTCGGGGATGCCCGTGAAGACATCGGTGACACCGAGGCTGTTCATTCGGACGATGGTCGAAGGGCAGACCGCTCCCGAGATGACCGCCACATTGTAGCCCAATTTGGTAGCCAGCTGTATCGCATAGCCGTCTTTCACGTTGGTGGCACGCAAGGGATGGCCTTCGAAGTCGCAGAAGACGGTACCGTCGGTCATCACGCCATCGAAGTCGAAAATGAAGGTGGTGATGGGGCGCAGTATTTCGTTGGTGTCGTTCATTATTCTCTAGTTTTAGGCTCCAAAAATAAGGTTTTTTTGTCAAATGCCACTTGATAACATAAAAATGCTTAATTTTGCGCTTTAATAATTGACGCGAGACTTCAAGCTCAAGCCTTTTGTCGTCATTGCGGGCTTGACCCGCAATCTCCCAAGCGACGAGGATTCGTCTTTGCATTTGGGAGATGGCGGATGTTCCTCCGCCATGACGCTAAGGCTCAAGGGTGCCAGTCCCCAGCCCCGAAGTCTCGCAGTCCCGAAGTCAAATGAATATGAGAGTAAGACACCAAACCGATAACGTTGAAGAGATTGTGGCCGCGACGATAGAGGCCATGGAAGCCGTGAAAGGCAAGGAAATCGTGACCCTTGACCTGCGCGAAATCACCACCGCCGTGACGGATTATTTCGTCATCTGCCATGCGCCTTCCAAGACGCAAGTGGATGCCATCGCCGACAAGGTGGAGGAAGTGGTCTTTGAAAAGACGCACAGCAAACCCTACCATGTGGAAGGGCGCGAGAATACGGAATGGATTTTGATAGACTTTGTCGATGTCGTCGTTCATGTGTTCCTTGAATCGAAGCGTGAGTTCTACAAGTTAGAGGAACTCTGGGCCGATGCCGAAAGAATTGTGAAGGCGACGGAAGAATAATCTTTTCAAAATCAGAAATTTATAATGGAGAATAACGAGACTAACGGGGCTGGCAACAACCCGAACCAGCCTACACAGCCCAACCAACCCAATCAGCAGCCGAAGAATAAGAAAAGGTTCAATCTGATGTGGATTTATGCCATTTTGTTCGCCGTGTTGATTGGCGTGAACTTTTTTGGCAGGGATGCTGCCACTCCGACAGAGGACATCACCCAGGGCAAACTCATCGAGTTGCTGCAAAAGCAGGAGGTTGGCAAAATCGAACTCGTCAACCGCGAGGATGCATTGGTTTACCTTAACGAGAAGGGCCTGAATTTGTATTTCCCTGATGCAAAGTCCACTTCCAACGGCCTCACCTCGAGTCCGAACTACACCTATAAAATCGGCTCGCTGGAGCGTTTTGAGGAGATGGTTGAGAATGCCCAAGAAGGCATAGCCAATCCCGTGTATATCAGCAATGTGAAGCGCAACAATTGGATGTCTGACATTCTGGCATGGGTGTTGCCCTTTGGACTGCTCATCGTGTTTTATATCATCTTGATGCGTGGCATGGGCCGCAATATGGGTGGTGGCCCCGGCTCGATTTTCAATATCGGCAAGTCGAGGGCACAACTCTACGACAAGAACACGAGTGTCAATGTGACCTTCAAGGACGTGGCAGGCTTGGAAGAAGCCAAGGTGGAGATTATGGAAGTCGTCGATTTCCTGAAGAATCCGGAAAAATATACCAAACTCGGTGGCAAGATTCCGAAGGGCGTGCTGCTCGTAGGCCCTCCTGGAACAGGTAAGACCTTGCTGGCAAAGAGTGTGGCAGGCGAGGCCAATGTGCCCTTCTTCAGCCTGTCGGGTTCCGACTTTGTGGAGATGTTCGTCGGCGTGGGTGCCTCGCGCGTTCGCGACCTGTTCAGCAACGCTAAGTCGAAGGCTCCGTGCATCATCTTCATCGACGAAATCGATGCCATCGGTCGCGCCCGTGGCAAGAGTGCCATCACCGGCGGCAACGACGAGCGCGAGAGCACGTTGAACCAGCTGCTCACCGAGATGGATGGCTTTGGCACCAACTCGGGCGTCATCGTGTTGGCTGCCACCAACCGCGCCGACATCCTCGACAAGGCCTTGCTCCGTGCAGGCCGTTTCGACCGTCAAATCTATGTTGAGCTGCCCGACATCGTGGGCCGTAAGGAGATCTTCGAGGTACACATGCGTGGCCTGAAGCTCGGCAACGATGTCGACAAGGACTTCCTCGCCAAGCAGACACCGGGCTTCTCGGGTGCCGACATCGCCAACGTCTGCAATGAAGCCGCATTGATGGCCGCTCGCAAAGGCAAGGAAGAAATCGACAAGCAGGATTTCCTTGATGCTGTCGACCGCATCATCGGTGGCTTGGAGAAGAAGAATAAGATTATCACACCCGAAGAGAAGAAAGTCATCGCCTTCCACGAGGCGGGTCACGCCACAACGAGCTGGCTGCTGCAATATGCCCATCCGCTAGTCAAGGTGACCATCGTGCCGCGCGGCAACTCGCTAGGCGCAGCCTGGTATCTGCCCGAGGAACGCCAAATCACCACCAAGGAGCAGATGTACCACGAGATGATTGCCACCTTGGGTGGACGTGCTGCCGAGCAGGTCATCTTCGGACAAATCTCTACAGGCGCCCTCTCCGACCTAGAAAAGGTGACCAAACAGGCCTTTGCCATGGTGACCTATTACGGCTTGGACGAGGAAATCGGCAACCTGAGCTATTACGACTCGACGGGTCAGCAGGACTACAGCCTCACCAAGCCTTTCAGCGAGAAGACTGCTGAAACCATCGACCAACGCGTGAGCTTCATCGTTGAGAAGGCTTATAAGGATGCCATCGCCATCCTCACCGAGCACCGCGATGGCTTGACTCAGCTGGCTACCAAGCTCGTTGAGGAGGAAGTCATTTTTGGAGAGGACCTGGAGCACATCTTCGGAAAGCGTCCCTGGGACAACTCGGAAGACGAGAAGCTGAAGGAAGCTGCCTTGAAAGCGGCAGAGAAAGCACCAGAGGCACAACCTGAAAACGAACCCGAAAACGCTTAACGCCATGGCTTGGGACAACAAAGGAGAAAACACCGACACCACCTTCAAGGAGCAGATGCTCGCCAAGGTGCGCAACGCCCTCATTGAGCGGCAGGAGGCTTTGTTCAAGGACATCGACCAACGCACAGAGACGTGGGTGCCCATCAAGGAGGAGGACGGCACGGCCATCACCTTCGTGCAGAACTTCAAGGAACATGGTGGTGTTTTCGTATATCTGGAAAGCGAAGCCGAGTTTGCCGATTGCCTCAAACAGCTTGCACCTGAAAACGGATGGGAACCACTGTGGTGTACCAGCCCTGAAATGCAGCGTTTGTTAAGTAAATACGGAATCTCCTATACTGAAAGCAAGGCGCGTGAACCCAAGCAGAAGCTCGTCAGCCTGACGGGATGTGAGTGCTTGGTGGCGCAGACGGGCAGCATCGTCCTTTCCGACGCGCTGACGCAGAGTCGCGAGGCATACGCCTTGCCCGACATCCTTTTGGTGTACGCCACTACGGACCAAATCGTCCCAGGAATGCGTACGGCTTTTCAGACCGTGAAACGTAAATATGCCAAAAACAAGCCTTCGCAGATGGCCGTCATCACTGGGCCAAGCCGTAGCACCGACATCGAACAGACCTTGGTTATCGGTGCCAATGGAATTCGGCAGGTGGCGGTGTTCCTTGTGGACGAAGAATAAAAAATGCTGAATGTTGAATGTGGAATGCTGAATGATTGCCTCTGGTGGGCTCATTCAGCATTCATCATTCCTAATTCAGCATTCTATTGTAGCTGCTTAATAATATCTTCTATCGAAACCCCTTCGGCCTCAGCCGTGTAGTTCCTGATGATGCGGTGGCGCAAAATCGGGACGGCTACACGTTGCACATCCTCGATGTCGGGTGAGTATTTGCCCGTCAGCAGGGCGTTGGCTTTGGCACCGATGATGAGGTATTGCGAGGCACGTGGACCCGCTCCCCAGCTGAGGTAACGGTTGGCCCAATCGTGGGCTTTCTCAGTGTGGGGACGCGTCTTGGCGACCAGGTTCACCGCATATTCGTAGACGTTGTCGGGTACGGGAACGCGACGCACCAGTTGCTGGAAGTACAGGATTTCCTCGGGCGACAACACGGCATTCACCTCGGCAACACTACCTATGGTCGTACTCTTCACGATGTCGATTTCCTCTTCATACGAAGGATAGTCGAGCATAAGGTTGAACATGAAACGGTCCAACTGTGCTTCGGGCAGGGGATAGGTGCCTTCCTGCTCGATGGGGTTTTGTGTGGCTAGCACGAAGAACGGCTCCTGCAGTTTGTAGGTCTTGCCCGACACGGTGATGCACTTCTCTTGCATGGCTTCAAGCAGAGCTGCCTGTGTCTTAGGCGGCGTACGGTTGATTTCGTCGGCTAAAACGATATTGGCAAACACGGGGCCTTTGATGAACTTGAACTGCCTCGACTCGTCCAAAATCTCCGTACCTACGATGTCGGAAGGCATCAGGTCGGGAGTGAACTGTATGCGGCTGAAGGTCAATCCCAAAGCCTTACCGATGGTGTTGACCAAGAGGGTTTTGGCCAGACCAGGCACGCCGACGAGCAGCACGTGGCCTTGGCAGAAGATAGACAGGATGGTGTCGTGGATGATGTCATGCTGTCCGACGATGACTTTTCCGATTTCCTTGCGGAGGGTATCATATTTCTCGACCAGTGCCTTGGCACCGTCGACATCTGAAGCGTAATTTGTCATTGAAAGTTCCAATCGTAATAAAAATCACTGTTTTTGTATTCGTCATCGAGGCGAATGTAAGCCTTGGCGGCTTTGTTGGCCACCCACTTGCTCCGTTTGATCATGATGAGGCGGAAGGCATCGTTGTTCTCATTGGTGCTCATCGGCAGCGGGTCGCTGACTTCATCCACGTCGAGGCGACTGATGACGAAAGCAAGGTTCTTGTATTCGGGGTATTCGCTTTCCAGTTGCTGCATATCCTGGATGCTGAGCCAGTTGCTTCCTGTGCTGGCGTTGGTAATGTAGCCACCGTTGTTCTTTGAGTCGTCGTCGCTGAATTTCTTGCAGGCGGCCTCAAAGGTCATGTCGCCGTTGCGGATGAGCTGTGCCACCGAGTCGAGCTGGTTTTGGGCCTTCTCCAAGGCTTCCACGGGCACCTTGGCGGTGAGCAGGATGTGGCGGCAGTTGATGGTCTCGCCACGACGCTCGATAAGTTGGATGATGTGGAAGCCGAATTGGGTCTCCACCACGTCCGAAATCTCTCCATCTCTCAGGTTGAAGGCAACATTTTCAAATTCAGTGGCATACACACCTCTGCCGGCAAAGCCGAGTTCACCACCTTGCCTTGCGGAGCCTGGGTCTTCGGAATAAAGCACTGCCATGGTGGAGAAACTGCTTTCGCCTTCGAGGATGCGCTTGCGGATTTGGTAGAGGCGGTCTTTCACCTGCAACTTCTCGTCGATGCTGACAGGAGGACGTTTCACGATTTGAACGATTTCATAACTGGGTTGTACGATCGGTAGACTGTCCTGCGGGATGTCGTTGTAGAAGGCTCGCACTTCGTTGGGAGTCACCACCACGTTTTCCATGATTTTGGCCTGCACTTGTTCTTGCAGCATTTGGTCTTTCACGGCTTGGCGCACCTCGTCCTTGATTTCCGACATACTCTTGCCGAATTGCTCTTCCATTTTCTCCTGCGAGCCGATTCTGCTGACGAAATAGCGGATACGTTGGTCCATCTGGGCCTCCACCTGATCGTCGGTCACGGTGATACTATCCATTTCGGCCTGGTTGAGCATGAGCTTTTGGAGCAGCAAGTCTTCCAAGATGCTTGTAAGCGGTATTGTATGTACTGGTTCTCGATGTCGGATTGTAAAATGATGTTCTTTCCGACCACGGCCACCACTTTGTCAATCACTTGGGCCTGACGGTTTTGTGCCATCATCGGCAACGCTAAAAGCATGAGTGCTATGATAGTCCAGTTTCTTTTCATTATTTCAAGATTTCAAGATTTCTAATTTCAAGATTCCACATTCTGCATTCATAATTCCACATTCCGCATTCCACATTCCTCATTCCTCATTCCTCATTCCTCATTATACAAAGTAGGAGATCCCACATACACCTCGAAGGCGCGGTCGCGCTTCGCCTTCTCGTAGAGTGCCGTCTTCATTCGTTCGAGCATCGCCTGCTTGCGTTGTGCCAGGATGACGCTCTTGATGTTGTCGCGCACCATCTCCAAGGGCGAGGTGCTTTCTTCAAGAAGGTATTCCACAAAACGCACCATGTAGGTGTGCTCGTTCATGTCGAAGCAGACGAACTTGTTCTTTTTCAAGAAGCTCTCCGCGCGCTCATCAGCTTCTGGAAGGTGGCTTTTTGCTTGCTGTCCTCGGGGATGATGACGTAGGCCACACGCACCATCGTGTTGCGCAGTTGGAAGTCCTCCTTGTGCTGCTCGTAATATTCGGCGATTTCGTCTTCGCTGAGGACGGTGTCCAGCTTCTGGTTGATGAGCTGAGTCTCGTAGGCGTAGATGACAAGCGAGTTCCGGTATTCATCCAGCTGCTTCTTCAGGTCAAGTTCTTCCATGTTGAGGTTGCTCTCGGCTTGATGGATGAGCACTTCCCTCCTGATCCAGGAGTCGATGAAGGTGCTGGCATATTGGATGCTATCCATGATGGAAGTGCCTTCGGGGATGATGCCCTTCAGGTCCGACTCATAGAGGTATTTGCCGTAGCACTCGGCCACCACCACTTCCTTTGAGCTTTTCTGGAAGTAGTCGCAGCCTGCCAACAGCAGTAAAGAAGCGATACCGATGAGAACGCCTATCTTCTTCATTGATACATCTTTCTGACCTTATCCAGCACTTTCTCGTTGATTTTCACGGGATAGCGTTGCTTCAACGACTGCACCCATTGCTGCTCGAGTTCCACCTGATAGTCGGAGGTGACGAGGCCACGGGCTTCCTTGAGGGTCTTAGGCTCGGGGTCGCGCAGCTCTCTGATGAAGACGATGGTAGTCGACTGGTCGACGGTGGAGGCGATTTCGTTGACTTCGCCCACCTTCCATTCGGTTTGGTCGACATACTGGTTGTCGCCTCTTTGGTAATAGCCCTTGCGCACAAAAGCGTAGCCGATGGAGTCGCGGCGGATGGCATTCCTCAGGCTGTCGAGTTCGACGCCGCTGTCAATGAGGGCCTTCACCTTGGGCAACGACTCGGGACGTGTCACCGTGACGATGGTGGCGTAAGCGCGGTTTTCCCACATATATTTGTTGGCGTTGCGGTCATGGAATTCCTGCAGGCCGAGCGTGTCTTTCACGGCTTTGGTCCACACTTCCTTGTCCATGAGGTCGAACAGCAGGATGCCGTCTTTGTATTCCTGCACCAAAGCCTTGAACTCAGGATATTTGTCCTCAAGGTGGGCATCGGCATAGTCCATCACCTTCTCGTTGGAGAAGGCTTCATACAGCTGGTAGGCGTAGGTGGCAGGGGAGACATGGCGTTGAGGCGTCATCTTCTCCTTGATGTAGGCCACAAAATCGCTGACTTTGGTGACGCTTCCGTCGAGGCTGAAGAGGGTGGCACCCATGTTGACATTGGAGGCAGGCTTGAATTCGTTGCGCAGGATGGTGCTGTCGATGGTGGCCATGAAAGCTTCCAAAGCCTTGTCGTCCTGCTTGAAGTGATATTCGTTCTTAGCTTGTTTGATGACCACTTCTTCCGACTTCTTGGAGCGCATGTCCTTCTCGATGCGTTCGGTCAGACCTTTTCTTTCCTTTTCCAACGAGCCTATGCCGGAATAGTCCAACAGCTTGATGATATGGTAGCCGTACATGGTGCGGACAGGCTTGGCGATCTGTCCCTTTTCCAGCGACTTGCAGGCTTCGATGAACTCGGGGACGATGCGGCTGACGGTGAAGTTGCTCAAGGCGCCGTTGCGGCTGATGGTGCCTTTGTCGTCGGTGTATTGTCTCACCGCCTCGTCCCAATTCTTGCCGTCCTGGGCCATCAATTCCTTGTAGATATTATCGGCCTTTTTCCGCATGGCGTCTTCGTCTTCTTCGGAAGCGTCGGCGGGCAGCTGCAGGAAGATATGGGCGGCTTGGATGGAGCCTAAAGCGTCGGTGACGCTCTTCACTTTGATGAGGTGGTAGCCGAAGTCACTGCGCACGGGCATGGAGACTTCGCCTTCCTTGGTGTTGTAAGCTCCCGTCTCGAAAGGATACACCATGTCGAAGACGGTGAAATAGCCGAGGTCGCCATGGTTGCCAGGACGTGCGGGCGTCTGGTCGGTGGCTTTCATGCCTTTGGCAGAGGGGTCTTCGGAATATTGGTCGGCCAAGGCAGCGAAGTCGGCACCTTTGGCAACGGCTTTCTTCCTGATGTCCATGGCTTTGTTATAGGCCTTCAGCGTGTCCGACGGCAGGGCGTTCTTGTCGCAGCGGATGAGAATATGCGAGGCGCGGATGTCCTTCAATTTGCGTTGATAGGCTTCTTGCACGAGTTCCTCGGTGATGTCGTCGCTGCTCATGAAAGGCTTGGCCAGCTGTTTGCGGTAGCCTGCCAGCTCCTTCTGGAACTTGGCGCTGGTGTCGAGTTGTAGGCGTTCGGCTTCCATCACCTTCATGCGGAAGGTCGTGAAGAGGTCGAGGTATTCGTCGACGGACTTCTTCTCGATGACGTCGCTCTTGAGGTTGTTCTTGTAATACACATCACAGAAATCCTTTACCGTGATGTTCTGGTCGCCAATGGTCATCAGCACCTGCTTGTCGTTCTTCGACTGGGCATTGGCAAAACAGACTGGCATAACGAACGCTGCCAGCACAAACATTTTCAAAAAACTATAGTTTTTCATTTCTGCTATTTTGTATTCTTATCGTTTCTATAACGGATTTTGTTGCGGTTTATTTCAAGCCGCCTTCCACTTCCAATGCATCGGCAAGCACATGGATGTCGTTCACTTGGATGGCCTCGAAGACGGTCTTCACCTGCTCGATGGTGTCGAGGTGGAGCATCAGTTGCCTATCGGGGCGTTTTTCAATCAAGCCTTCCGGGATCTTGTTCTTCAACAGGCCGAGTATCGTGTTGAGCGCCGTGTCGGTGCCAAAACCGGCATCCAGCCTGACGAGCAGGTCGCTGCCCGCCATCTTAAGGATGGTGATGTCGGCGGAGAAGTCTTTCTTGATGAAGCCCAGATTGAGGGGGTAAGTCACCTTTACGGTCTTGTCGCCGACAAAGGAAAATGAAATGTCTTGTTCGGTCTTCTCGTGAAGTATCGACTGTAGTTCAGGGAACGAAATGGATGCTTTCATGTTAACTTCTCTTACTGTAGTTGGGAGCTTCCTGAGTGATGGTCACGTCGTGCGGATGGCTTTCGAGGATGCCCGAGTTGGTGATGCGGATGAACTTGGCCTTCTTGAGTTCCTCGATGGTGTGCGAACCCGTGTAGCCCATGCCGGAGCGCAGGCCGCCGACCATCTGGTACACCACTTCGGAGAGTGTGCCTTTGTAAGGGACACGACCCGCGATGCCTTCGGGGACAAGCTTCTTGACATCTTCCACGTTGTCTTGGAAGTAACGGTCCTTCGAGCCTTGCTGCATGGCTTCGAGCGAGCCCATGCCACGGTAGGTCTTGAATTTACGGCCTTCGTAGATGATGGTGTCGCCTGGCGACTCATCGACGCCGGCGAAGAGCGAGCCTGCCATGATGGATGAGGCGCCTGCGGCGAGGGCCTTCACGATGTCGCCCGTGTAGCGGATGCCACCGTCGGCGATGAGCGGGATGCCCGTGCCTTCGAGGGCCTTGGCGACCTCCATGACGGCGGTGAGCTGCGGCACGCCGATGCCGGCCACCACACGCGTGGTGCAGATGGAGCCGGGGCCAATACCCACCTTGATGGCGTCGGCACCTGCCTCGGCTAAGGCCCTGGCGGCTTCGGCGGTGGCGATGTTGCCGGCCACGATGTCGATGTTAGGGTAGTGGGCTTTCAGGTTGCGCACCATGTCGATGACGCCTTGTGAATGGCCGTGGGCCGTGTCGACGACGAGGGCGTCCACGCCAGCGTCGACGAGGGCGTCGGCACGCTCAAGGGTGTTGGCGGCGATGCCCACGGCGGCGGCCACGCGCAGACGACCGCGCGAGTCCTTGCAGGCGTTGGGACGCGCCTTCACCTTAATAATATCCTTGTAAGTGATGAGGCCGATGAGGTGGTTGTCCTTGTCGACCACAGGCAGCTTCTCGATCTTATGTTCTTGCAGGATGTCGGCGGCTTTCTCGAAGGATACCTCCATTGTGGTGATGAGGTTCTCTTTCGTCATCACCTCGGCGATGGGGCGGTCGAGGCCACGCTCGAAGCGCAGGTCGCGGTTGGTGACGATGCCGACGAGCACGTTGCTGCTGTCGACGACGGGGATGCCGCCAATATGGTATTCGCCCATCAGGTTGAGGGCGTCGCGCACGGTGGCGTCGACGTGGATGGTCACGGGGTCGCTGATCATGCCGTTCTCAGCGCGTTTCACCTTGCGCACCTCGGCGGCCTGCTTGCCGATGGTCATGTTCTTGTGCAGCACGCCGATGCCGCCTTCCTGGGCGATGGCGATGGCCATGCGACTCTCCGTCACGGTGTCCATGCCGGCGGAGACGACGGGGATGTTGAGGTCAATATGGCGTGAGAACTTGGTTTTCAGGCTCGTCTCACGGGGTAGTACATTACTGTAGGAAGGGACCAACAGGACGTCGTCGTAGGTCAAGCCTTCACCGATGATTTTTTCGTTATCTAATGCCATGGCAGATGGGTTTTAATTAATC
>CADAPW010000162.1 GCA_902789915.1 uncultured Bacteroidia bacterium
TAAAACGACATAATATGTTCTATTTTATATATCGCCATATTCATATTTTGTTTATTTTTGTAGCATTATTTGATATTTAAACAATAAATTCGTAAATTTGTATTTTAATCCATGTTGTTCTAAAATAGAACATTATCAATATGAATAACAACAAAAACAGAAACGACGAACTGCCAGTTTTGTTCGATTCGTCGAGCATCATAAGACGTACCGCATGGGAAAACAACGAAATACTGGTAGCTGAAATAGAAAATTACGCTGACGAGAACATACCAAAATATTTCCGTACCAGCCATTATGCCATCCTCTTTGTCACGCAAGGCTCACTCAGTGGGAGGGTTAACATGGTCGATTTCGAGATGAAAGCACCGGCCGCCGTTTATATCTTTAACGACCATGTGTTGCATTATAACAGCAGCAGCCCCGACCTTAAGGTTCGTCTGCTCTCGTTTTCTCCGGTTATTGCCGAGGAGCTGTCGCTTTCACTACACTACGACAACGTACACTACGCTTACGCCCGTCCTGCAGCACAGCTTGATGAGACAAGCATGCAGACCATTATGCGTTATCTTGACCTCTTGGAGGTTTTGATGCAGAAGGAATCGCGAGAAAGACAGACAACCCTGGTGCAACTTATCCAGTCCCTCACATCTTTCCTTTATGAATTCCATGCCAACAGCCTTACCTCTCAGAAACCGTTTTCGCGTTCCGAAGAGCTGGCGGGGCAGTTTCTTTCGTTGGTCGATATGCATTGTCACGAGCACCATAACATCAAGTGGTATGCCGATGCGCTTCACCTTACACCAGTTTATGTCTCCAATTTAGTGAAACAAGTGACTGGTCGAACGGCGGGCACCAATATCACGGATTGTCTGGTTAGAAAGGCCAAGTCGCTGCTGCTGACCTCCACGCTCTCCGTCCAACAGATTTCCGACCGACTCGGCTTCCAGAACCAAAGCCATTTCGGCACCTTCTTCCGTCGGGCCGTGGGTATGAGTCCACAGAAATTCAGGAGGGGAGATTGACCATCCCAACAGTCACCTACTATTCCCGCCGTCATTTCCACAAGCCGTTTCACTTTGAGTTTGAGCGAAAGGGTGAGAGGTAACTTGGTGAACTCCGTCCTTGCTAAACAACCCAACTTATGCTTCCATAAAAACTCCTTCAGCGATAATAGCCGCCTTGCCGCCGACAAAAATGTTTCCGTTGGCTTGAATCCTTGTGGCAACCACCGAAGGCCGTCCCATGGCTTCGCCTTGCAGGAAAGAGAAGTCACCTGTCGGAGGGATACATCCGTTTTGCTGGAGATAATGGGTCAAAGCGGCGTTGGCCGTACCCGTGGCCGACTCTTCGGGCACGCCATAGAGCGGTGCAAAGTCGCGCACATGGGCCGTGTAGCCGTCGTTGCCGAAAGCAAACACATGGAAGCTGAGGGCATTGTACCTTTCCGTTATCTCACTAATGGCGTTCATGTCGGGATGCAGATGGTTGAGCGTTTCAACATCGACAACCGGAATCAAAAAATCGGGCAACCCTGTCGAGGCAATCATCACCGGCAGGGTAGGGGTGTAGTTCTCAAGTCCGAGAGCGCGATAGATTTCCTTAGGGTCCTCAACGGTTTTCACGATTTTGGGTGTGGCCATCTGCATCATCACCTTTGGGCCTACTTCGATGGAAAGATCGCCAGCCTTTGTGTGGCACAGGCATTGGCCAGTTATTCCAACTTCATGATGCAACAGGGCAAAGGTGGCAATGGTGGCGTGACCGCACAGCTCCACTTCGGCTTTTGGGGTGAAATAGCGGAGGGTGAATTCCTTCCCGGAATGTTGCCTCACAAAAGCCGTCTCCGAATACCGTAACTCAGCGGCAACTTGAAGCATCAGGCTCTCCTTCGGGAAAACATCCCCGTCGAGAAGCACCACTCCGGCAGGATTCCCTCCGAAAGGCTTGTCGGTGAAAGCATCGACGATATAATATCTCATGGCTTAAACTTGTTTGCCCAATTCGTATGCCTCCTGCAACTTGGCATTGCCTTCAATCTCTTTCGGAGCGCCCACACCGCCGCAGAAGATATGAACTTTAAGACTTGACTTGCCGTAGCAGTCGATCCAGCCTGTGAGACCGCTCTCGGCGCGCTTCGGCACAAACTCCTCGTTCTCAGCAGCGGTGGTCAGCAGGTATATGTCGCGGAATTTGTAATCCTTGGGATACATGGCGTTCATGCGGTCGATGAGGGTCTTCATCTGGCCACTCATCTCGTAGTAGTAGATGGGCGTGGCCCAGCAGACCACATCGGCGTTTAAAACGCTTTCCATGATGGCGGGCACATCGTCCTTGATGACACAGGCACCTGTCTTTTGGCACGATAGGCAACCGATGCAAAACTTGATTTCCTTGCCTCTGAGCGAGAAGAGTTCCACTTGATGCCCGGCAGCTTCCGCGCCCTTGGCAAATTGCTCCGCTAAAGCGTGGCTATTTGAGCCGGGGCGGAGACTGGTTGAAATTACAATTACTTTTTTCATATTTTCTTATCAAATATAATAGTTAAACTTACATTTATGATGCACGACAGACGGCCTCATCCCTTTTAATTTACATTTAAAGCCCAATTTTAAAAAAGTAATGAGAAATAACATTATGTGGAGTCAATTGCATAGTAGATGCTGGAACGAGTAAATCTGCATGACTTTTGTAAACATAAAGTGTATCCGCATCCGCATTAAATTTTAATGAATCCAAGTTGAGCAAATCATAGACAACACAATCTGCTATTTGTATTGAATCATTAGGAAACCGTACAAAAACATTGGGAAATTCGCATTGATATGTGCCTTTCAAGTGCACTCTAGTTATTCCAAATAAACATTCAACGGTGCCATTGTCTTTGAAAATGATTTCCATACCATCGTCATCATCATAACAATAATAACGGTTTACATATTTTCCCTTTTGAGAGCAATTGGTCATTACAACTACGGCTAGTATTGCCATACATATCATCACTATCTTCTTCATCTCTGTTTCTGTTTTATTTATCTCAAACTATCAATTTTCCCTCCGCCACCACCGCCACGGTGCCGCCGACATAGATTATGCTGCCCGGTGGCTTCCGCGCCCTTGGCAAATTGCTCCGCTAAAGCGTGGCTATTTGAGCCGGGGTGGAGACTGGTTGAGATTACGATTACTTTTTTCATTGTATTATTTCGTGAAAATTGAATTAAATGTCCAAAATAGACTGAATCACTTGTTCATAATCGGAGTTGATCATACAGACCTTTTCTCCAACCTTCTTAAAACCATCAATATAGTTCTTGTTGTCATTCTTTAAAGTGGCAACAGTGCAACTGTCTTCCAGCCGCTTTTCAATATCCAAGCTGTGTCCTTTTATTTCGGAAAAGTGTTGGTCAATGTATTCGTCTGTCAAGGCAAGACAAATGAAACGGATAGCGTTCAAATACGGTTCTTCAAAGCATTCTCTCCAGTTGTATGGAACATAGCCGCCTTCTATTATGAGATTCTGATGATTTTCGATTGCTGTCTTGATGATCTCGCGGACAATGGGCCAAAGGTATTCCGTTAAGGCATCATCATCTTCCGGTGTCAGGGTGGTGTTGCCACTGCGGATCAAGCCCATCTTCAAATGATCCATAGACATATAAGGATACTTGTATTTTTCAAGCATCCGCTGCGCCAAAAGCGTTTTACCCGTATGTGATGCACCTGCTATCAGTATAACCATGGATGACAAACTATTGATCAATCTTTCTAATCAGCGATAAATCGCCACTTGACAAGGCCTCGAAATTGGCCTCAATCCTCTCAATGTTCCAATCCCACCATTTCAGTTCCAGCAGATAAGCGATGAATTCGTCGTCGAAGCGCTTTCTGACCACACGGCAAGGGTTACCCACGGCGACAGCGTATGGAGGAATGTCCGAGGCCACCACCGAGTTGGCTCCGATAATGGCTCCGTCGCCAATATGGACCCCTGGCATGATAGTGACATGCTGGCCAATCCAGACGTCGTTGCCCACAATGGTATCGCCTTTCAGAGGCAATTCATCTTTCACTGGAGCAATTGCGCTGCCCCAGTCACCGCCTATGACATAAAACGGATAAGTCGTCACGCCGTCCATCCTGTGGTTGGCACCATTCATCACAAACTCCACGAAGTCGTAGAAATGAGTGACATGCTTCTCGAATTGGTCGGCACCATCCACGTCATCATAATAGGTATAGTCGCCGATGATGATACGCGGGTTCTTCACCACATTCTTAATGAAGCAGAGGCTTGGGATGTTGGGATTCGGAAAAGCCTCGTTGGGGTTGGGTCGGTTTGTTATCATAAACTCTTACATATTATTGGTTTGTTTCTTCCTGGGCACATCCTTCATACAACTCGATAGGAAGTCCGTCGGGGTCTTGGAAGAAGAAAAAGCGTCGGTTGGTATATTCGTCTATTCTGACCGCTTCGTGTGGGACATCCATTTCGTCAAACTCCGTTGCAGCCTTTGCCACATCATCGACTTCGAAGGCCAGATGGCGCAATCCTGCGGCCTCTGGTCGGGTCATTCGTGGTGGAGGCGAGGGAAACGAGAACAATTCAATGATGTAGTCATCACCCAATGCCAAATCGGTTTTGTATGACTGTCTTTCCGTACGATAATGTTCCGCAATGACATGAAAGCCAAGAACACGGGTATAGAATTCGACGCTTCGCTGATAGTTGGAGCAGATGATGGCAATATGGTGTACTTTGTTCAGTTTTATCATGAATTATTGGTCTCGCAAATAAACACAGTGTCTTTATCGAATAAAATTCGTGTAACTCGCCACTACCTTTTCAGGCAAGCCATTGCGCTCGCGCTCGGCGGCGATGGCGCGGATAAGGAAGGCCATGTTGCGGCCCAATACGCGCATGATTTGGCAACCTTCTTCGTCTTTCATCACGTCTTCAGATGTATGACCGTGCACCATATTCCAATAGCGGCTGCTCACGACAGGCATCTCGCTGATGGTGAAATACTTGTTGAGACGGTCGAAGGCGGCCGTGGTGCCGCCACGACGTGCCGAGACGACGGCCGCGCCCACCTTCATACGCATGTCGAAGGGGGTGCTGAAAAACAGGCGGTCGAGCAGGTTGGTGAGCGTTCCGTTGGGACCGGCGTAATACACTGGCGAGCCGACCACGAGGCCGTCGGCCTGCTCGAATTTGGGTGCCACTTCGTTCACCATGTCGTTGAACACGCAATGGCCCAATTCGGCGCACTTGCCGCAGGCGACGCAGCCTCGGATGTCCTTGTTCCCGATGTGGATGATTTCGGTCTCTATGCCGTTTTTCTGTAGTTCTTCCGCCACGATGCTTAAGGCGGTGAAGGTGCAGCCGTTGGCGTGTGGGCTACCGTTGATGAGGAGTGCTTTCATTTCAATCAAATTTACTGCAAAAATACAAATAACGCTACGATTATTCTTCTTCCTTTGCATTAGGCACTGCAAAAATGACCGTCAGCACACCGATGGCACCGACGATGGGCACGATGATGCGAGCCACAGAGCCTTTAGGGATAAAGACAAAAGTGGAGAGCAAAACCATCGCCACCATGATGCCACAAGCGCCGGCTTTTTGCGCAACGGTCATCCCGCCGCGACGGCGATAACTGCGGATGTAAGTCCCTAACCACGACTGCAATAGCCATTCTTGCAAGCGTGGCGAGGAGCGGTAAAAGAGCCATGAGGCCAACAGCAAGAAAGGCGTGGTGGGCAATCCCGGCACCACCACACCTAAGGCTCCAAGGCCTACGCAAAGCAAGCCTAATACGATGTAAACGATGCGTTTCACTTACGCTAAAATGGTTTACGCCTTATTTCTCTTCCAACATCTTTTGTATGGCTTCCTCCATCATGTCGGGCGTCACCATGGGCTCGAAGCGAAGGATGGTCTTGCCGTCTTTGGAGACCAGGAACTTGCCGAAGTTCCAGCGGATGGCGTCGCCTTGGTCGAAGCCGGTGCCGGTTTGTTGGTGAATCTGGTCGAGTTGGGCGGCAAACTCCTCGGCACCCTCGGGATAGCCCTTGAAGGGCGCTTGTTCCTTGAGATAGGTATAGAGCGGGCTCTCTGCTTCGCCGTTGACATCAATCTTGTCGAACAGCGGGAAGGTGACGTTGTAGTTCAGCGAGCAGAAGCTCTGGATCTCCTCGTTGGTGCCAGGCTCTTGTTCCAAGAATTGGTTGCAGGGGAAACCAAGAATCTCCAGACCTTGGTCTTTGTACTTCTGATAAAGGGCTTCAAGGCCTTCGTACTGCGGGGTCAAGCCGCATTTGCTGGCCACATTGACGATGAGTAGCACTTTGCCTTTGTAGTTGGCCAAGGATACATCGCTTCCGTCCATGTCTTTTACCGTGATGTCATAGATGCCACTGGTCTGCTCAGGTTCGGTCGCCACTTGTGTGGTCTTGTTGTTTTGGTTGTTGCAGCTCGTGGCCATCATCAAGGCCACTGCCGCGAGAAAGAATAGTTTTTTCATAAGTAAGTGTTCAAAATTAAACTACAGTTATTCTTTTGACACGGGACTCGGGACTTCGGGACACGGGACAAGCCAATGTCTCGCGTCTCGTGTCTCGCAGTCTCGCGTCAATATGTAAACTAAATATGCTCATCTACTTATTGAATAGAATTTAAGTTCATTTCATGCACATTTCAAAGATATTCTCCACGTCGGCCTGCTGCAGGGGCTTGAATCCGGGCAGTGAGCCTCCACCGACGGCTTTCTTGGCCATCACGGCAAAGTGGGTCCTGTCGATGCCTACCTCGGGGAAGGTACGCTTGAGCTGCAAGGTGTTGAAGAGGAAGTTGCTCAACTTGTTGATGGCTTGATGGGCAATGTCCATTGGGGCCAGGGTCGGGTCGATGCCGAAGACGTTAGTGCCAAACTGCACATATTTCGACACGGTGGTTTCGTCGAGGCAGTATTCCATCCAGCGTGGGGTGAGAATGGCGAGGCCCAGACCATGGGTGATGTCGTAGAAGGCCGACAGCTCGTGTTCCATCGGATGGCAGCTCCAGGCTTTGCGTTTGCCGCCATTCACGAAGCCGTTGATGGCCCATGAGGAGGCCCACATCAGGTTGGCGCGTGCCTCATAGTTATCGGGCTCTCGCATGGCGATGGGGGCGAAGCGGATGACGGTCTTCATCAAGCCTTCCATGAAGCAATCGAGCATGTAGAGGTCCTGGTCCATGTTGAAATAGACCTCGAAGAGGTGGGATAGGATGTCGGCGGAGCCACAAGCAGTCTGATAGGGGCTGACGCTGAAGGTGCTGCTCGGGTCGAGGAAGGATGCCTTGGGCAACATGTTGGGATCCAGACGACCAATCTTGTCGTTGGTCTCGGGGTTGCTGATGACGGCTGCCGTGTCCATCTCCGAACCTGTGGCCGCGAGCGTCAGGATGCTGACGATAGGTAGGGCACGCTCGATGGGGGCACGTTTGCTGAGGTCGAGGAAGTCCCAGGGGTCGTGGTCGACGCAGGCACCGGCGGCCATGATCTTGGTGGCGTCGATGGTGGAGCCACCGCCCACGGCCAGCAGCACATCGATGTTGTGCTCCTTACAGAGTTGCACGCCCTTACGCACGGAGTCGATGCGTGGGTTCGGTTCGATGCCCGAGAGTTCAAACAACTCGAGTCCGGCTTCTTTTATTTCTTTTACTACACGGTCGTACAGTCCCGTCTTCTTGATGGAACCGCCACCGTAGGTCATCAGCACGCGCGTGCCGTATTTCTTGAGTTCTGCGCCAAGGTGTTTCAGTTGGTCGCGCCCGAAGTAAATCCTTACGGGAATGTCATAAATGAAATCGTTGATCATTGTGTTTATTTTTTGAGATAAATAATCATAGTTTATTTCAGCACCTTCAAAACCTGCTTTCGTGAGGCTGTTCCATCCGTCAGTTTCGTGATGTGGTCGACTAAGAACTCCAGCGACTCTTCGGGGGTGTGGTCGGTGTGGAGCGTGGTGAAGTCTTCGAACAGCGACTCGGGCGTGCAGAAATACGACACCTGCCAGCCGTTGTAAACTTGTTCGGGTCCTCGATACACCCGTTCGATGGCTCCCGTGACGACACGGCACTGCTGCATCAGCTTGCCTATAGCCGCATCGGCTTGGCCTTTCTTCACTCCAAGCAAAGCACGCACCTCCTTGATGGTGATGCTGCCTTGCTTTTCGAGGTATTCCATGATGCGCTCGCCGTTCTTGTCGGGTGTTGTCGTGGCGCGGCGGACGTTCATCAGTTCGCGGTAGAATGGTATTGTCGCAAAGGCGGCTTTTCCTCCGCAAAGGAACTTCCCGTATGCGATGCCGCCGTTTTGCAGGCAGTCGATCTTCCAGTCCCACGGCCCGAGCGAGTCCTCCTCGCTGTCAAACCAAAACCCAGGCTGTGTGAGTTCCTTGATGGAATAGCCCGGGATGGCGCAGGTGAAAAATGGGACGATGCCCAACTCGCAAATGGCTCGCTCCATTGTTTCTGGACTGGATAATTGGTAGTTTAAGACCATGAGCAGAATTGTTTAGATGCGGTTTTTGGCTGTCAGCCAATCAGCTTTCAGCCTCGGTGCAAAGATAAGAATAATAGTTAAATCTGCAATCTGGACATCTGACACTTTGTTTATCTGCTTTAATCATTCATTTACAGTGAACTACCCGACAGCAAACGACAACAAACGACTATTGTCGACTACAAACGTTTTTGCTTCGTTCCTCGCAATGACGAACGGCTTTTTCTTGACAAAGGTTGTTTCTTTGCGGTATGATTAAAAAAGGATAGGTATGGCAAAGAAAACGACAAAAGACAAAACACAAGAGGTGGTTGCAAACTGCAACCAGTTCGAAAAGGTGGTCGCAAATTGCGACCGGTTCGAAGAACATATCACAAATTGTGATAAGTCTGTTGACATTTCAGGAATTGAGAATATGATTTTTAGTATCCGGGGTGTGCAGGTAATGATTGACCGCGACTTGGCTATGCTTTA
>CADAPW010000163.1 GCA_902789915.1 uncultured Bacteroidia bacterium
TCCCTTAACAACGAAACTCACATTGTCGATAAAACCGTCGCCGTCACCATCAAGGACAACGTCATCGTCGACCAAATGAAGCGAATCCACATAACGGAATGCACGGGCCAACAACTCGGCTTCTCTCCTACTGATGCCTATCATCACCTGCTCATCCTCTTGATAGCCAATAGGATTAGACGGGCTATAAGGCTCGAAATAGCCACGAGGTTTCGTGTCCTGATACGAGACGATGTTACCATTTTGTATGTTGTTGGTATAGACCGTGCTGTAATGGATATGGTCGTATGTCATCGTCTTATAGAAATTATAAACGCTGAGATACCCAGGGGCCTTTCCATTAAACATGGTGTCAATGTCGTCAAACGAATGCGTGATTTCCGCATCATCGGCGAAACGCATGAAGATAACAAGGTTGGTTAGGTCTCTGTCTACGATTTGTGCTTTTGCCATAACGGGCGACATGCCAATCAACAAGGCAAGCAATAATGCTTGAAAAAAGGATTTTGTGGTCATTGATGAATTGTATTTGAGGCAGCAAAGGTAAAAAAATAATCAATAGTTAGGAATAATGATTTGGCGAAAGGATTTGTTTGTTTTTTGTTGGGCATAATGGAAAAAGCATTACTTTTGCCGCCGATTTGTGGTGTCCTTCACGGACTCAATAGGGAATCGGGTGAGAATCCCGGACAGTTCCCGCTGCTGTGATGGCCAATCGCCTGCCACTATGCCACTGAAAGTCCTGTCTTTCGGGAAGGCGGCAAAAGCGAGGCCTCAGTCAGAAGACCTGCCTCAAGTCGCGAAACAAGGCTTCCGGGAATTGGAGCTGGGATTCTATATTTAAAAGGTATGCCCTATGCTTGGGTATTATCTTCATTTTAGGTATTCCAACATTTTTCCAGAAGTTTTACATTTTTCCAGAAGTTTTTGGGTAATGAATTAAATGTCAAACCTTTAAACTTTTGTATTATGTATTCAAAAATTTTTACACGATTGTTCCTATTGATAGGGATGATTGGAATGTTTTCGGTTCCTTTGAGGGCCGATGAAATTCAGATTGGGTCGGGGACAGAAAAAAGCCTGTATCTGCCAAGTTACAGTTATTACCATTATTCATTATCCCAGCAGATTTATACCGCTGAGGAGCTTGGTGGAGCGTCGGGCAGCATCGGCAGCATCGCCTTTTATAACGATGGCACCACGCAAACCCGCAACCTCGACATTTACATGGTCAACACCAACAAGGCCAGTTTCACAAGCAACACCGACTGGATTTCGGTCGCCGCAAACGACAAAGTGTTTAGCGGCAATGTCACTTTGACTGCCGGCACTTGGACGACGATAACACTGACCACCCCGTTTGAATACAGCGGCGGCAACATCGCCATCATGGTGGACGACAATACTGGCAGCTGTTCTTCATCAAACCAGCATGTTCAGTGTAAGGTATTCAAAACGACAGGAAACCAAAACCAAAGCCTTTATACCTACCGAGACGGAACGGATTACAACCCACTCACACTTCCTCCGACTGGAACTGGAACCACTTACATCAATACCCTTAAGAACCAAATCAAGCTCGAGATAGCAACAGCACCCGTCACGTGTGCCAAACCCACAGAACTTGAAGCATCCCACATTGCCGTCCACACGGCCATTCTGGACTGGACCAAGGGAAGCGACGACCAAGACACCTGGGAGATTTATCTCACCCAAACTGCCACCGATATCCCTGATGAGGAATCAGAGGCCACATTCAGCGGAAACGTCACGAAACCTTTTCAATTAAACAATCTTGCCTCAAGCTCCAACTATTATGCCTATGTCCGCGCCAACTGCGGCGACACCGACGGCAAGAGCAAATGGAGTGCAGGATGCCATTTCGCCACCATCTGCGAAGCCATAGAGACTTTCCCTTTCACCGAAACCTTCGATGACCTCACCACCAACGGCGAAATCCCGATGTGCTGGAACAACGAGGAAGGCACCACAACCAACGAAAGCTACAGATGGAGCTATAACAGCAGCTACGGCACAGGCCATAGCGGGAAATGCGTCCGCTTTGATTCCTACAGCAACAGCAACGGGAACACCAATTTCCTGAAAACACCCGTGATGAGCCTTCCACAAAGCACAGCCATGCAGCTGCGCTTCTGGTATAAGAATCCGAAAGGCGGCGATTTCTCTGTCTTTATTTCAACCGATGGCGGCCAGACCCACGAAACCGCTTTGGCCACAGGCCTGACCAACGCGGCTGATTGGACGGAAAAAACCATCGACCTTTCCGATTACAAAGGCGAGAGCAATGTCGTCATTGCATTTAAGGGAACTTCAAACTATGGCAGCAACGATGCGCGTATCTATCTCGATGATGTCAATATAGAAATCGCTCCTACCTGTCCGAAACAGAATGGATTGCAAGTCACCGCCCTCACCTCCTCATCCGCCACCTTGAACTGGACGGCAGGCAACAGCGAGCAAGACCATTGGGACCTTTTCATCACCACCGATGCCAACATCACGCCAAGCGCAAGCACTGTTCCAACGGTTACCAACACAGACCAGAAGCCTTACACCCGCACCAGTCTCAATCCCGAAACCGTATATTTCGCCTATGTCCGCGCCCGCTGCAGCGACACCGACCAGAGCGACTGGACCGATGCCTGCCGCTTCATCACGCCCCAAATCCCCGTCGCCGTTGATGGTGAGCATCCTTACGAGAATGACTTTGAAAGCACTTGTGGCTGGCTCTTCGTGAACGGCGACCGCCCCAACCAGTGGTGCTACGGCACAGCGGCCAACAACACAACGAATGGCGAAAAAGCCATTTACATCTCCAACAACGGAGGAACCAGCAACACCTACACCAACACCAGAAGCGTGGTGTATGCCACCAAAGCCTTCTCTTTTGCCGAAGGCACCTATACTTTCACTTACGACTGGAGAGCCAAAGGCAACCAGTATTTCGACTATATCCGTGTGGCTTTGGCACCGGCATCTTACGAGATTATCGCCAGCGAAAATACACCCACAGGATTGTCAGAAAATAGCTTGCCTACGGGTTGGATTGCCCTTGACGGCGGCTCGAAGCTCAACAACAGCGACAATTGGAGCACCAAGATCGCCGACGAGATTCAAGTCGCGGCCGGCGAATACAAAATGGTGGTGGTCTGGCGCAACTTGACCTATACCATCAGCCAGCCCCCGGCGGCCATCGACAACATCAGCATTAGCCTCTTGACCTGCCCCAAGCCCACGTTGAGTTATGTCTCCTATTCCAACACAGCATACAGTGGATCGGTCAGTTGGACAGGAAGCACCGCCAATGCATTCGAAATAGCCTACAGACCGACAAGCGATTTCGACCCCTCCGACTACACTTTGGAGGATGTCACCCGCGTACAGCTTGAAAACTTAAGCGAGTACACTTATACGCTGGAAAACCTTACCCCCGAAACCAAGTACTACATCTACGTGCAAGCCGACTGCGGCAGCGAAGACGGCAAAAGCCTCTGGAGCAACAGGACGACATTCACCACCTTACCCACTTGCATCGCCCCTTCCTACCTGACCAATGATGGCACCACCTCAAGCACCGTCACCCTCCATTGGACGAAAGGAGCTGATGAGCAAGACGCCTGGCAGTTCAGGTACAAAAAGACCACAGACACTGAATACACCTATCTCCTTGTTGAGAACCAATCCTCAGCCAGCTATACATTGGCGAACCTCGAACCTGCCACAAGCTATCACGTCAACGTTCGGGCTTGGTGCGGCGGCGATGACTACAGCAAATGGAGCTACGCCAATCAAACCTACGACCTGACCATCACTACAGAATGCGCCGCCTTATCGCTGCCTTACGCCTGCGATTTTGAAGGTGCAGTGGAGACAGGAGGACATTTCTCCAACTATCCTATGCCCAAATGCTGGAACCGAATTGAAATGCAATATGGCAGCTATTCCTATTCTTATTATCCATACGTTTACACTTACAGTTCAGATGCCCACAGCGGCACCAAGAGCTTGCGCATGTACAGAACCCCCAACTCAGCAAACGAAACCGCCATTTTGCCTGAAATAGACGAGGCTTATGCGATGAACAACCTCCAAATCAAGTTCTGGGCAAAGGCCGGCTCGTCCAACAACACGCTTTCCGTCGGCATTATGGAAAACGATGAATTTGTGGAAGTCAGTACCGCAGAAGGCATTTCAACCACATACGCCGAATACACCGTCCTGTTGTCGAGCTATACGGGAAGCGGAAGAAACATCGCCATCAAGTGCGGCTCGTCAAGCAGCTATCTCTATTATTACATTGATGACATCGTGGTGGAAGAGATTCCTTCATGCTTTATCCCAACCGGATTGACCGTCACCGAGACCAGTGTCAACTCAGCTTCCTTCACTTGGGAGGCCGGCAAAGACGAAACGGCCTGGAACATCCAATACAAGAAAGCAACAGACAACGACTGGAGCGAACCGATTGCCGTTGACGCAACCACTTACACGCTAACCGGGCTGCAACGTGCCTCCGCTTACGAAGCACGCGTGCAAGCCAATTGCGCCGACGACGACCAAAGCGACTGGACGAATCCCATCAGCTTCACCACCGAATGCGGCATCTGGACTATCGACGCACAAAACACTCTTTATGAAGACTTTGAAAACGTAGGCGCATCCGAATTCCCTCCCGTCTGCTGGCAGAAATTCAGCTACAACATGTCGGGCAATTCCTATTGGACTTTGAATTCCAACAACGGTTTAGGCTCCAGTGCCGCCTTTAGTTATTGGAGTGAAGGCTACGCTTTTTTGGTTATGCCTCAGATGCACATCGACGGTGACGCCAACCTGTCTTTTGACTATCTCATCAGTTCAGGCACATACGACGAAAGTTGCTCCGTGGTAATCTCCACCAGCGAGATGACCTACAGCAATTTCAACCAGACCATCTGGTCGGCCACCGGCAGCAATTCGGGCAAGGCAAGCGCAACCGTTTCATTGGCAAGCTTCGACGGCCAAGACATTTATGTCGCGTTCAAATTCAAAGGCTCCGGCACCAGTGGCTGTACTTGGTATGTCGACAATGTCAAAGTTTATGTGGGAAAAATCTTCACCAAGAACATCACAGCCTACACTCCTGACAGCAAGGACCACTACTACCTCATCGCCTCCCCCATCGGAACGGTGAGTCCTGAGAACGTGACAAACATGCTCTCAAACAACTACGACCTCTACCGCTTCAACCAAAGCGCACCTGCCAACGACCAAGGTATTACGCTAGAATGGGAGAATTACAAGCAAGAAGGCGACAACTATCACTTCAACCTTGAACTCGGCAAAGGCTATCTCTACTCCAACAGCGGAAACGGCAGCGAAGTACCCGTCACTCTCACCTTCACCGGCACACCTATCGAAGGCACAGCACACAATATTACATTGGTCAAGGACGACAACGCAGAGTTTTCTGGCTGGAACCTCATCGGCAACCCCTTCGCCGAGCATACCGCCTACATAGGCCGTCCGTTCTACGTGATGAATGAAAACGGCACGGAAATCTTGGCCCAGTCGGTCAGCCGTGGCATTGATCCCATGGAAGGCGTATTTGTCATCGCCAACGAAAACAACGAGCCTTTGACCTTCAGCACCACCGAGCCTACCAAGACAAGCAAAGCGCTCACCCTTAACCTCAATAACGGCCAA
>CADAPW010000164.1 GCA_902789915.1 uncultured Bacteroidia bacterium
TGGTCGCGGCAACGGATTGAAAAACCAGTGGACTATCAAGACGTAAGGGGCGGGCTTAGGCATGTTCCCCCCGTGATAACACAGACTAGCCCCTCTCATCGGAGGGGCTTTCCGTTTCCCTTTTACGAAAAGACTTGAAATTGATCATTTCGCGTATAAATACTAATCCACCACACGAATAATCAACCTATTTCAACGCTTGCATCAATTCACGCTCAAAGATGCTGCGCTCCACAATGCGGTAATGTGGATGATAGGCCTCGTTGTAGCGACGGCTATGGTGCACGGCTTGACTGTTTCGGGCGGCTTCGTTCAGCAAGGGAAGGTCGGTCTCAAAGCCTTCGATTTCCATCTTGTTCGCTTGGATGATGCTGACGATGGCTTCCCATTTCTCCAACCAACTGACAGTCGGCTCTTGCCTCGAATTGGCACTTCTGACGAAGGCATCCAAGAGTTGTTCGGCGGTAATCAGGCTGTCGGAGACAGCGGAGAGATATACACGGACATAATCGCCTTGGCTGCCAGTAGGCTCATAATAAGGCGATTGGGTTTTGCCCACTTCCGAGAGTTCGCGCATCAGATAGCGTCGCGCCGAGGCCGTGTCGCTGATGATATGGCCCGGACCGAAATGTTCTTGGTAGAAAGTCTTGTAGATGTCCTGTAAGGTGGACTCGGGATAGGTGGCCATTTGCCTCTCGATGGCCGAGCGCATCGCCAATGTGTCGATGGGTTGACCGAAGAGGCTGAACGAACAGACCAAGGCTAATATCAATAAGAGATTTTTAATCATCAAGAATTTCAGAATTTTAGAATTTCTATTTCGCTGATTATTTGAATTTTATCGAATTTGAGACTATAATTGCAAGCAATTATTAAAAGTTGCCTTTAACAGTTTTTTCATCACGCCTTAATGATTGTTTCTGCCATGCGCTTGCCAGCATTGAAGGCCTTTTGCAGGTCTTCTTCCCAGTGCTCTTCGCGATACTGGCGTTTGGCTTCCTCCGAAAAGCCTCCCAACTCGAAATTGGCGTAGTTCTTCACTTGGTAGGTGTTGTTGGCAAACAGTTTCTCCGGTTGTCCGAGGGCTTTGGCGATGCAAGGCTCCATCGTGCCGTAGCCATTGCAGTTGCTGCCGCCAACTCCGCCGTTTTGCGTCTCCACCAGCACCACGGGCATCCTTTTCGGGGCGGTGATGCTGTAGTCGTTGTAGGAGAGCCAAGGGAAGGCCAAACGCTCCAAAAAAGTCCGCATCTGTCCAGTAATCTCACCGAAATAGTTGGGCGAACCTAATACCAAGCCGTCAGCTTGCGCAATCTCTTCCAAAACAGGAGTCAACGCATCCGTGTATTTGCACACCTGCGAGGCCTTGCCCTTGATTTTGCAGGCCATGCAAGACATGCAACCTTTGTAATCGAGGGCATAGAGGCGAATGGTCTTCACCTCGATTTCGTTACTGACGGAACTGGCGCCTTCAGCGAATTTCTTGAGCATTGAGGCCGTGTTGAAAGTAGCGCGCGGGCCTCCGTCGATGATGATGATTTTTTTCATTTAAGTAACTGTTCAAAATTAAACTGCATTATTCTTTGACTTCGGGACTTCGGGACACGGGACTTCGAGTATTTGTTCGACTCGCAGTCCCGCAGTCCCGGAGTCTCGCAGTCTATTATGTAAACTAAATTTGCTCATCTACTTATGATGTGTTATTTGTGAAAACGCAAAGATAGGGAATTTCGTCAAAATTGGTATATTTGCATCGACAAAAACTACACCATACCATGAAAAGGATCCTTGTTTTCTTGCTCTTTTTGCTTCTTATGCAACATGTTAGTGCACAAGCGCCTCCGCATTTGGAACCTGTGACGATTACGGAGATGGTGCCCGTGAAAATTGATTTCGACAAGGAAAGTCAACAGTCAGGTTCCCTATTTCTTCAACCTGACACGAACTATAGATTCACGGAATGCCGAAACGCTGAAGGGACGGTCGGCTATTTGATTGAGGCGAAAGATTGTGTGTTTTTAGTTGGGATATTGTTGGGGCATCAATTTGAGGACTGCTGCGAGGTTGGGCTTCAAGATGTGCAACGTGCGGAAACCATGTTGGCCAAAGTCTTGGACAGGCGCGCCGATTCTGCGCAAATCATCCAAAGGGCTTTTACCGCTCCTTACTTTTATCAATATATTCGGCAGTATGTCTTTTATCTCAATCCGGAAGGCGACACCTGCGTACATATCAATTGCATACACAATAGTGAAGTGATGCCTGAAGATAAAGAATTTTTCCCATTCCGATCCCGTCCTGATTTCCACTATATGAGAGTTTTTGACGGAGATGACAACTATTGGAATGCCGATCTGAATCTCACTAAAGGCAAATTGCTTACTTATGATGTCAATGGTCCAACCATCCACGAAGTGGACGGGCGTAACAATGAGCCTCGTGGGCTTTACCAGAAGACGTTGTTTCAAATATGGTGGCCTATACAAGAGCCATATAGTTTTGAACAATTGCCGACTGCTGTTAAGGAAGCAGCACTGTCGCAGATAGATAAAACCGAAATCACCGAATGCGAGTTTTTTTCCACGAAGTATATTTGGACGTATCGCGAGAAAAAGGATGGCAGCGGGGTTTCAGAACGAAAAAGGTATAAAAAAGGCGACTATTACAAAATATATTCCGACACTATCTGTCATGGATTCGATGCCAAAGGACGGTTGGTATATATTGGAAATGTAAAGTATTTAGGTCGCCTTGATCCAATTTACTTGAATCGTATCGACGGAATAGATATGATGATGGCTGCCATAGAGCAGGATATGTCGGCACGAGGCCGCAACTTCGGAAAGTATGGTTACATCCAGTGGGTGGAGCAGGTCGACGACCGTTACGTTATTGCAGTTGTCTATAATCCGCCAATTCCTGCAGATTTCTTTTGTGCCTATTATACTCTCGACAGTAAAGGCCAGGTGGAGGGGGTCACGTTACACCAAAGGTGAATGCATCTCAAATATCATCCTCAATCGTCTTAATAACTCTTGCCGGCACGCCGCCAACCAAAGTGTTATCAGGCACATCTTTATTAATCACGGCACCGGCCGCCACGACCACGTTGTTGCCGATGGTCACGCCGGGCAAGATGGTGACGTTGCCACCAATCCACACGTCGTTGCCGATGCGCACGGGCTTGGCCAAGGCGTGATACTCCCTGCGACCTTTGGGCGATAGGGGATGCCCGACGGTGGTAATCAGCGTGTTCGGGCCAATCATCACATGGTTGCCGATATAGACCTCGCGGATGTCGAGGATGGTGAGGTTGTGGTTGCCGGTGAAGTCGTCGCCGATGAAGATGTTCTTGCCACGGTCGCAGTTGAAGGTCTTGGCAATCCACACGCGCTCGCCCACCGCACCAAGCATCTCCTGTAGGTGACGGTACTGCGCCATGTAGTCGCGCCCGTCGATGGCATTGAAGATCTCGCACTGCCTGATGGCCTCGGTCTTGAGGGCGATCAGTTCCTTGTCAGCATACGAGTACTCTATTCCTGCGTTACATTTTTCCAAGTTGGTCATATAATCGTGTTATTTTCGTTCGCAAAATGTCAAGTGTACCTGGTCGCGAAAAGGCTTGTCTGTGAAAGCGTCAACGATGAAAAACTTCATAATAAATCCTATTTTAAAACTCTACTATTGTCCCAATAGGTTGGTCAAGCAAACGGATCGCATTGCGTTCTGCGATGTCGTATGCCACGCTATCGGGTTCCGTCCAAGCGTGTGGCGCGAGGCTGAACTTGTCGTGATGTACGGTGAACACTTGTTTCGGTTGCAAGTCCAATATAGCTTGTTCAAGGTCTTTGGGCATCAAATGAATGTTGGCCCAGTCCTTGTTGTATTGGCCGTTCTCCATCAATGCTAAATCCACCGAACCGAACTGCTCATAGATCTTCTTGAAACGGTCGTCATAGCCGCCATCGCCACCAATATATACTTTCCTGCCTGCAGATTCCACTATAAAGGAAGCCCATAGCGTTTGATTGTGCTTGAATAGGCGGTTGGAGAAATGGCGAGTGGGAAGACAAATGATAGTTGACAGTTGATAGCTGGCAGTTTCATGCCAGTCCATTTCAGTGATGTTTTGTGGGTCGTATCCCCAATATTCCAAGTATTCCGCCACACCGAGCGGACATACTACATGCTTTATCTTGTTTTTCAAGTCGCGCAGGGTGGCATAATCCAAATGGTCCCAATGCTCATGGGTTACGATGAGTACATCGATTTCAGGCATGTCGTCGGGCGAGTATATGTCTGTGCCTTTGAATGGGTGCATCATCACTGTTACAGGAAACTCCATTTTCAGCACAGGGTCAACCAGATAACGTTTCCCATCCAGACAGAACAAGTACGACGAATGCCCAAACCATACGAGCCAGTCCTTGTCGGTGGTCAAAGTCTTCAAATCGGTCTTTACAGCAGGCACGGCCTCTTTGGGCGCCCTGTCTTTTTTGTTTTCCGATAGGAATTCCCATAATGCTTTAAACATGGACTTGTCGCCAGTGAATTGCGGTGTGGGAATCTGGTTTTGGAACTGACCGTCGCGGTAATTCGTTGATGCCTCAATGCGGGTTTTGCGCTCCCTCGACATCCGTCTGCCGAAACAAGGATGATTCAGGATGATAGTGCTGACAATGGCAATCATCGAAATGACGGCGAGGACGATGAGTAATATTTTCATGGACTTGTTCATGGATTATGGAGTGCAAAGAAACAAAAAAATCCGCAACCCTAGCATTTGCCCGAATTGCGGA
>CADAPW010000165.1 GCA_902789915.1 uncultured Bacteroidia bacterium
GGCAGCTTCAATGTCTATAAAGCTCCCGCCAACGACCTCGAAAAGGTGGAGCAGGTGTCGCATTTCCAAACGCATCCCGTCCGTTTCCTTTCGGTGAGCAATGACGGCCTGCTATGCTATGGCTACATGGGTGAAATCTATACGCAACGCATTGGCAGTGAGCCACAAAAGGTGAACATTGAGATTGTTAACGACCAAGAGCCAGAGCAATTGGTGAAGCAGGATTTCAAAGGTGCGGGCAATTTCTCGTTGAGCAGCGATGGCAAACTGATTGCCTTCGTATCGCGTGGCGAGGTCTTCGTCACTGGTGTGGATGAGTATGCCACCACCAAGCAAATCACCCACACGCCGCAGGCCGAACGCAGCCCATCGTTCTCGAAGGATGGACGCACTTTGGTATACGCCTCGGAACGCAATGGCTATTGGAACCTCTACCAAGCCACCATGGTGCGCAAGGAGGACTTCAACTTTGCCTACGCCACCCTGATCGACGAAAAGCCGCTGTTCGACAACGACGGCATTGAGCGTAGCAATCCCGACTATTCGCCAGATGGCAAGGAAATCGCTTTTGTGGAGAATCGTAATATCCTGAAAGTCTATAATATAGACTCAAAGAAAGTGCGTCAAATCACTGATGGCACACAGCATTACGGTAGCATTGGCTATGAATGGTCACCTGACGGCAAATGGTTTGCCGTGACGTTGATTACCCACATGCGCGATCCTTATTCCGATGTCGGTATCGTGTCGGCCAATGGCGACAAGAAGATTTACAACATCACGGAGAGCGCCTACTTCGATGACGACCCGCAGTGGGTGTTGGATGGTAATGCAATAATCTACAATTCAGATAGATATGGTATGCGTTCCCATGCCTCTTGGGGGAGCCAAAGGGATGTCTTCATCGCTTTTTTGAACCAAGAAGCGTATGACAAATTCCGCCTCAGCAAGGAGGAATATGCCCTGCTGAAAGAGACTGAGAAAGGCAAAAAAGACGACAAGAAAGACGAGCCGAAGAAGGATGAAAAGAACGACAAGAAAAAAGACAAGAAGGGCGGCTCTTCGACAGGCTCGGAGGCCGCTAAGGATGAGAAACAAAAAGAATCCAAGGCCATTGAAGTGGATTTGGAGCACTTACAGGACCGCGTCATCCGCTTGACACCCATGTCGTCGAACTTGAGTGGCATGGCCTTGTCGAAGGATGGCGAGAAACTCTATTTTATGACTTCGTTTGAGAAAGGCTACGACCTTTGGGAACTCGATGTGCGTGAAAAGTCGATGAAGATATTGAAGAAGATGGGACAAGGTGGCGCTCACCTCGCAGTGAATGGCGACAACATTTTCCTGCTGTCGGGCGGCAACCTGCAAAAGGTGGACAAGGGTGGCAAGTCGACACCGATTAAATTCGATGCTACCATGGAACTCGACCTCGCCGCCGAGCGCGAATATATGTTCAACCATGTCTTCCTGCAAACCGAGAAGCGTTTCTTCATGAAAGACCACCACGGCGTTGACTTGGAAATGATGAAAAAGGCCTATCAGCCTTTCCTCGCGCATATCAACAATAACTACGACTTTTCCATCATGCTGAGTGAGATTTTGGGTGAACTCAATGTGTCGCACACAGGCTCAGGTTACCGTCCCTCAAGTAAAGGCGATGCCACGGCCGAATTTGGTGTTCTTCTTGACCTTGACTACAAAGGCGATGGCTTGAAGATTGCCGAAGTGGTGGAAGGCGGCCCCTTCGACAAGAAGATCTCGCAAGTGAAAGCAGGTTCGGTAATCCAGAAGATTGATGGTGTGGAGATTACAAAAGACATGGATTATTATCCGTTGCTGAATAACAAGAGCGGCAAGACGGTTTTGGTAACCATCTCCTACGGTGGCAAGACATGGGATGAAACTGTGAAACCCATCAGCCATGGTGCGATGAACGAGCTGCTTTACAAACGTTGGGTGAAGCACAATGAAGAGACGGTGACAAAACTTTCCAAGGGCCGTTTGGGTTATGTCCATATCCGTAGTATGGGCGATGCCAGTTACCGCGATGTGTATTCCCAAATCCTCGGCAAGTTCAACCTCTGTGATGGTATTGTCATCGACACGCGCTTCAACGGCGGCGGTCGATTGCACGAAGACATAGAGATTCTGTTCAGTGGAGAGAAATACCTCGAACAGGTCATCAACGACAGTGTGGCCTGCGTGATGCCTTCGAGACGTTACAACAAGCCTTCCATCATGATAGTTGGCGAGGCCAACTACAGTAATGCCCATGGCACGCCTTGGGTCTACAAATACAAGAAGATGGGTAGCCTCGTGGGTATGCCTGTGCCTGGCACCATGTCGAGCGTGACGTGGGAGACTTTGCAAGACCCGTCATTGTATTTCGGCCTGCCCGTGGTCGGTTACCGCACTGAGCAAGGCAACTGGCTGGAAAACACCCAGCTGGAACCCGATTTCAAGGTGCGCAACACGCCAGAGAAGATGGCTGATGGCGTTGATGAGCAGTTGGAGGCTGCCGTCAATGAACTGTTGAAGGAATTGAAGGATTTCCATTATTGGGGTAAATAAGGCTGTAGGGCTGTCGTATTACGGCACCCGCATTTATGCAATCATATAATGCGGCTGACACGGTGTGACAGCCCTATAATCGATTTCACATTCACAATTTTTGCACGTTTTTTGCGTTTCAACGTAAAAACAACCGCAGATGCGTTCAAAGTTTTTGGCGATAGTGTTGGTTATGTTGTGCGCCACAGTTTCGGCCCATTCCGTGGTCGAATGGGACGGCTATTATGAGGTGAAGCATTCGTGGAAATGCAATGGGCGCGAATGTTCCATTACATTGAATATTAGCACGAATTTATACGATTATTACCGAAACGACCGAGAACACCTGGCCTACAAGTACAGGTTCAACAAAGACGAGACGGAGCCGAATTACTACGGTTTCATGTTGTCGGAACACGATCGCCCCGTGATACGTTCCCTGGCCCGTGAGTTTTACGGACATGCCGCTTCCGAGGAGGAAAGCATCCTCTTGGCACTTACTTTCGTCCAGTCGTTGCCATACGCCTACGATAGTGATAGTAAAGGCGAGGATGAATATATGCGTTATCCCGTTGAGACTCTCGTGGATGGCTGCGGCGACTGCGAGGACAAGGTAGCCTTGCTGGTGGCGCTGCTGTATGAGATGGATGTGGATTTTGTCCTGTTGGTGCTGCCCGAACACATGGCGGTCGGCGTGCATTGCGACGAGATTGACCTACCGCGTTATCTGCTGTTCCAAGGCAAGAAATACTATTTTTTGGAGACCACCATGCCCAACTGGGGTATCGGCGACATCCCTGAGAATTACCGCTCTTCCGAGATCGAGGTGGTGCCTGTGGATGCCACACCGAGCTTGCTTATCAAGGGCGTGAAGTTTGAGTCGCAGGAGGCTCTGGTGTATGAGAAGGCTGACTGCGAAATAGAACTTGACTTGCACAATTTAGGTCCTGGTAAGGTCACGGAAGTGGGCGTGGTGGTGCGTATCATCGAGAAAGGTAAGAGAAACCACCTGCTCGCCGAGGAGTATTATTCTCTCGTCGACTTGCAGGAAGGCGAACAGCGTACAGAACATCTTTTCTTCAAGAGCCGTATCAAGGAAAACTGCTTGATTCAGGTAGAGTTGTCGGGCTGGGAGGTCAATGCACAGTATTATGAGATGGAATTGGGCTATAACCGAATCCGACGATAGCGCTTATTCCACCACGATTTCATCCATAAAAATCCAAGAATCATATCCTGCTCCAGGTAGGCCTTCAGGCAACTTGCCAGGGTTTTTCACCACGATGCGCAAGAGACGCGTTGAAATGGGAATCTCGAACTTTTCACGGAAGACGAAGTTGCCCTCACGGGTCACCTCAGTGGTGACTGGGAAGGCGCTGCGCAATGTGTAGTCTTTACCGTTGTTAGAGCCGTAAATCTCCAACGTGTCAGGGCGCAGAATCCAGTCGTGGGCGTTAACCAAAAAACCAATTTCCACACTATTGATTTTGCTCCACTTCCCGAGGTCGATTTCAAGGTCGGCATCGATGCCGTAGTAACCTTGCCAATGTCCGTCCTTGTAGTCATCGCTGCCGAGGGTGCCATCAATGAGGGCATTGTCACCACCGCCGGAGTATTCGGGGCGGTAGTTGCCCGCAGGGCTGTTGAGTTGCTTTAATCGTCCCATGGCCAAATGATAGCAGAAATAACGCTCAGCGGTCACGGCTTCACCTAATGCGTTGAAACATGCCGCCTTGACGATGCAGGGGCGTTCCAAAACAATAGGCTTGTCGTAAACTGGGTCGCTTGGTGTCATTTCTTTGCCATCGGTGGTAAAGTGGATTTCCTTATCGGCGAAGATGGTCTTTAGTGCAATGGCAGTATTGCCGTTATCATCGGTCGTCGTCTCGATAAAGGGAAGATATTCAAGTTGCTGCAATTCGCGTGCAATGTCATCGTATTTTTTCATGTTGATATCCAGCCAATAGGGGCGATTCTCGAAATTCCACACCTTGACATACTCTTTTTTCAAGCCGTGAAGCGAAGCTATTAGATTGTGAATCATTCTTTTGCTTTCAGCGATGTTAGCCTCGGTAGGGTCGTTGTAGGTGCGGTAAAGTTGGCAGCGTGTAAGGTTCCTTTCGGCGCACCATTTCATTCGATGCACGGCGTAGAAGGCGTTGTCGAAGACGTCGGCGTTGCGTTTCTTGTCGTTGACCAGATTCTTTTCCAATACGGACAGCGCCACAGATGCCCTTTGGTTCAAGGCCTTGATAGAGTCGCTGACGAGGGCGGGATAGAAGGGCACCATTGACTCGGTCATGGCGGTGAACTTGCCGATGCCGTCGATTTTCGTCCATTCCGAGAGTTCGTCAAGATGTTGGCAGATTTCGTCGGAAAGGCTGCCTAAGAAATGAAGGGTGAAATTGGCTTCGGTGTGGCGCTCTTGTTTCGTGGCGGGGTTCCAACTTGTTTCGGCACCTAAGGCCAAGCCATATAACGCGCAGTTGGTCAGCGACTCGCCAAAGTCGTCCCAGCAGGTGTTGATGACACCGAGTGCACCGTTTTTGTAGCCGTCGCGGCACAAATTGGTGATGTTTTTTCTAAATTCATAATGTTTAGGCCAAACCCTCTCGGAGAGACTGACGCCGGGTGCCACAAAGAAATACCGCCGTTGTCCAGATTGTCAAGGATTTCGGGGTGCTGGTCGGCGATGTCGCCCCACATCATCACACGCTTGCGGTAGGGGCGAAGCATACGATTGACGCGGTTAATATGTTGGTAATAAACCTTTTCCGCTCCAATGGAATCGACGTATGCTTTGGCAAAGCCCTGACCGAGACTCTCGGTTTCGTCGCAGTTGATGTTGAAATAGGGTGACTTATAGGCTCTCGCCACTTCGCGGAGATGGTCTTCAAGGAATTGGTAGGTCTCTTCCTTGGCAGGGTTGAGGTTCCATTTCGTGTCGGCCAATTGGCTGTAGAACGGATTGCTCAAAATTTCCTCGAAATGCCCGAAACATTGCTGGTTGCCGATGATTTGGATGTGGTAGGGTCTGCAAAAATCTTCTAGTTCCTTGATTTCCTCGGCGGTGAAAGCATCGGTAGGGGCGATGTCGGGATGACATTTCGTCTTGAAGGTGTGCTCGGTGTAGAG
>CADAPW010000166.1 GCA_902789915.1 uncultured Bacteroidia bacterium
AAATGTCGTATTAGGCTCGGCCACACCGTCTTACGAGAGCTATTTCAATGCCTTAAACGGACGTTATCATCTGGTGGAAATCACCGAACGCTACGGCGGTGTGCAGATGCCAGAAATCATCCTCAGCGACATGCGCGTGGAGCGTCGTCGCAAGACCATGAAAGCCGACTTTGGCAGCACCTTGTTGGATGCGATGAAGGAGACCTTGGAAGAACACAACCAAACCATTTTGTTCCAAAACCGACGTGGTTTTTCATTGCGTCTGGAGTGCGACGACTGCCATCATGTGCCGCAGTGTATCAACTGCGATGTGAGCCTCATTTATCATAAGAGCCAGAATGTGTTGCGCTGCCATTATTGTGGCTACACGGCCAGCGTGCCGACGGAATGTCCCGTATGCCACAGTACCAACATTCGCATGCACGGCTTTGGTACGGAGAAAATTGAAGAGGACCTAAGCCTCGTCATGCCTGAGGCCAAGGTGGCCCGCCTCGACCTCGACACCACACGTTCGAAAAATGACTACCAAAGCATTTTGGAACGTTTTCAGGATAAGGAGACCAACATCCTTGTGGGCACACAGATGGTCACCAAGGGCCTGGACTTCGACTCGGTGAAGGTGGTGGGCATCCTCAACGCCGACAACATGCTCTCCTTCCCCGACTTCCGTGCTCATGAACGCAGTTTCCAGTTGATGGCGCAGGTGGCTGGAAGGGCAGGTAGGAAAGGCAAGCAAGGCAAGGTCATCATCCAGACCTACGAGCCGGCACATCCCGTGTTGCAAGATATTTTGCGCAATGATTTCCGTGGGCTTTACGATAAGCAGATGGTCATCCGACAACAGTTCGGCTATCCCCCGTTCTATCGTCTTATCCTCATCCGAATGAAGCATCAGGATTACCAGAAACTCAACCCTGCCGCTGCGGAACTGGCAGCTATGCTTCGCCCCATCTTCAAACAAGATTTACTTGGGCCGGAATATCCAGTGGTTTCAAGAGTCAAGAACTTGTATATCAAGCAGATGATGGTGAAGTTCCGCAGGGACTACAACACCCAGAAGGTGAAGGAACTGATTGCGCAACAAATTCGTCTTTTTCAGCAAAACTCCGAATATAAGTCGGTTCAGGTGCAGGTGGATGTGGACCCAATGTAAAAAAAAGCCTATTTTTGCAGTCTCAACGAGCAGAATTATTACTATGAAAAAAACTATCTTATTCTTTTTGGCGCTTCTATGTTGCGTCCAACTCTCTTTTGCTTCCATCATTGTGAAAGGACATGTGTACGACAATTCGACGGGACATCCCATGGAATACGCCACGGTGCGCGCCTGTACCTTGTCTGACACGACTTTTGTTTCAGGTTGCATCACGGAGCCTACCGGGGCTTTTGAGTTGCAGCTGGATAAAGGCCGTTATGTGCTTGAGGTGCAATACATGGGCTTCATCACCAAATATAAGAATGTCACCCTCGACGGCACGAAAACAACCGTCGACGTAGGAAGAATCAGCCTTTCGCCCGACAGCCGTGTGCTCAGCGAGGTGGATGTGGTGGCAGAGCAGAGTACCTACGAGATGACACTTGACAAACGCGTCTTCAATGTGGGTAAGGATGTCGCCAACACTGCGGGCAATGCCATTGAGGTGCTGGAAAATATCCCTGCCGTCTCGGTCGACGTGGAAGGCAACGTTAGCTTGCGTGGCGACGACGGCGTGCGTATCCTCATCGACGGCAAGGAATCGGGGCTTTCGGGTATGAGCACCCAGGATGCCTTGCGTACCTTGCAGGGCGACATGATTGAAAGAATCGAGGTCATCACCAACCCCTCGGTACGTTACGACGCAGAAGGCTCGGCGGGCATCATCAATATCATCTTGAAGAAAGACAAACGCCAAGGCTTCAACGGCACTGTCAACGTGCGTGCAGGCTATCCTTGGATGTACGGTGCAAGCCTCTCGGCCAACTATCGCCTCAAGCGTTGGAACCTCTTTGCCAGCTATGGCTTCAACAACCGCCATAACATCGGCGGTGGCGTGAACCGAACCAAACGCTTTGATATTTATGACACAGATACTCTTATTGGCCAGACGTTTTATCCTGCCGGTGACACGGTTTTCTCCCAACTTACCGACCAAACCACGGAACGCAAAATGCGCCGTATGGGCCACAACGTGCGCGTGGGTGCAGATTATTATATCACGGACAATGATATTATTAGCGCGGCTTTTGTGTTCCGTTACGGCAGGCTGGAGACCCATCCCGTGGTGGAGTATTCCGATGTATACCCGCTGATGGACGCGTCGTCATTCGATGTCCGTGCCGAGGATTATTTGGAGCTTGAGCCGATGTATGAAGTCACCTTGGACTATGACAAGACCTTTGAACGCAAAGGCCGCAGCTTGAAAGCCAATGTGCGCTTCTTCACCAATGCCGAAAACGCCAGCTCAGACATCAAGGAGACGTTGTATCCCGACAAAGACATGACGGAGTCGCTGTGGACCTTGCTGCAAAAGACCAGCAACGACGAGCGTATGCGCAACCTGCAGGCCAGCATCGACTATGTGCATCCTTTCCTCACCAAGGCACAATGGGAAATTGGCGCTAAATACACCAACCGCAACATCACTAGCCTTTCGACGGTGACGGAGATGGACAGCCTTGGCGTCTATGTTCCTTTGAGCGATTACTGCTATGATTATGAATACAGCGAGCAAGTGGCGGCATTGTACACCAGCCTCGGCAACGACTGGGGCCGTTGGTCTGGACAAATCGGCTTGCGTGTCGAGATGACCGACATCATGACCAACCTGAAAGGCTATGCCCACGACGGCACCGACTCCATCAACGGCGGCAAACCGTATTTCGACTTCTTCCCCAGTGCCCACTTGAATTATTCGGTGAACGAAAACAACCAGTTCCAAGTGAGCTACACGCGCCGCATCCGTCGTCCGGGTTTCTGGCAGATGAGTCCTTTCCGTTCCTACAACGATAACCGCAACATCCGCATGGGCAATCCCGCCTTGAAGCCGACCTATATGGACAGCTACGAGTTGGGCTACATCCACTTCTGGGACAAGGCAAGTTTCAACTTCACGGCATATTACCGTCACGGAACCAACACGATACGACATTACACTTACGAGGACGATGGCGTGTTTTATAGTATGCCCGTCAACTTCGGCAAGGCCGACGACTTCGGTGTGGAAGCCGTTGCACAAGGGCAGATGACGAAATGGTGGAACCTGAACGGAAACATCAATTTCTTCCGCTCCTACACACGGGGCTACATCGAAGAAAAGTATTACGAGACAGAGAGTTGGATGCTTTTTGGTCGCATGGTGTCGAAGTTCAAGATTAAGAACTGGTTCGACTTCCAGCTGACGGCGCATGTCATGGGGCCTCACAAGGAACCGCTCGGAATGCGCAAGGGCAATTGGTGGATCGACCTAGCCGTGAGTAAGGAGATTTTGCATGGCAACGGCACGGTCACCTTTAACGTACGCGACCTGTTCAACAGCCGTAGCATGGGTGGCGAGTCGTGGGGCGACGGTTTCTGGCAATACAGCACCAGCACCTGGAATCGCCGTTCGTTCTCGCTCAACTTCAACTATCGCATCAACCAGCAAAACATGAAGCGCAACCGTCCCGGTGGCGACGATGACGATGACGACGGAGGTGGCGGCGAACAATCCGATGAAGGTTATTAAAGACAAAAAAACCGTCACATCGTGGCGGTTTTTTTACTATAGTAGTAAGAGTTATGTAAGCCGTCAGGGCTTATTCATGCGCAATCACCAGGCGTTGCGTTTCTCCGTTGTTTGTTCTAACAAAGTAGATGCCGTCAGGGTACTTGGCGGTTGAAATGACCAACTGCGACTCTTCTGCGAAGAAGGTATCGACCTTTTGGCCCATAATGTTGTAAAGGGTCACTTCTTCAAGGTTTTCACCGACAAGGGTCACACTTTCGTTGGCAGGATTGGGGAACAAAGTCAATGTCGATACGTTTTCGTCGATACCGACGTTGCAATCGTGGGGCTGTAGGCCATGTTGTTGCATGGCGTTGACGACATCCTGTGCCGAGAAAGGATACAACTGCATCAACCCTTGGATGGCAATGCTGCGGTCAGGCATGATGAGGACGAGTGTGGGACAGCCTATGATGCCATAAAGGTCAAAGACTTCGTTGCCGCCGCCATCTTTTCCGATAGTCGGAAATTCAACGCCGTGTTCTTCTTCCCAACGTTGGCACATGGCATCATTGTCGATGTAGGAGATTTCCATATAGAACACATCGTGCATGTTGCAACCCATTAGGGGATAAGATCCAGTGATGTAAGGCGAAATTACCTGACATTGATTACATGTGTAAAAGAAGAAGTCGATGAAGACAGCCTGGCCGCGGTCGAGGATTTCGAACAGGTTGTAGGTCTGCCCATGGCAGTCGGTCACGGTGAAGTCGACGGCTTCGGTGAGGTCGGTCTGTTGTGCGCGAAGCCCTGCGCCGAAGAGCAGGAACGCGAGGAGGATGTAGAGTTTTTTCATGGTATTATTGTTTTGTGATGAGTTTCACACTTTCGCCGTTTTCCGTTGTCACACGTATCATATAGACACCAGCTTGATAATGGCTCATGTCAAGAGTGGCCGTGTTTCCATCGGCGTTGCTATCATAAACCACTTGGCCGAGCGTGTTCA
>CADAPW010000167.1 GCA_902789915.1 uncultured Bacteroidia bacterium
CGCTCATGGGAAGACGAAAACGGCATCTTCTGGCTCGGCACCGCAGCCGACACCTTCAAGGACCAGACCTACTTCTTGGGCCGCATCACCTACGCCCAGCTGAGCAAGGTCATCTTCCCCATCGGAGACATCCCGAAGCCCGAAGTGCGTCGCTTGGCTGCCCAATACAAACTGCCGAGTGCAGAGCGTCATGACAGCCAAGGCATCTGTTTCTTGGGTAAAATCAACTATAACGACTATATCCGCGAGTATCTTGGTGAAATGCCTGGCGACATCGTGGAGCTGGAGACGGGCAAGAAACTAGGCCATCATAAAGGCTTTTGGTTCCACACCATCGGGCAGCGCAAGGGCCTCGGCCTCGGCGGTGGTCCGTGGTTTGTGGTGAAGAAAGACATCCCGAACAACATCGTCTATGTGTCGCAAGGCTATGACCCCGTGGCGCAATACACCAACATCGTCCCCTTGGGCGACTTGCAGCCGATGAACCCCGCCTTGCAGTTCGTTGACGGGCAGCGTGTCCGCTTCAAAATACGACATCAGCCGGAGTTCACATACGGCACGATTCGCCTCACGGAGCGCGGTGCCGACATCGTGTCGGAAGTCGCCATCTCGGGTGTGGCACCTGGACAGTTTGGGGTGGTGTACCATGAAACAGAACCCTACGTCGTAGGAAGCGGCGTCATCTGTGAAACGGAAGAGTCAGTGACGGGCTAAGGGCTAGACGGTGCAGAGACGTTTCTATGTCGTCCCTAAAGGACTACACTAGAGTAGACGAGTTCTGTGTCGTCCCTTCGGGACTCAACTGAAGTGGTGGACTTGACTCGAAAAACAGGGACTCACGTCACCTTGACTCGAAAACAGGGACTCACGTCGCCTGCATACTGATATACCGTCCCTACGGGACTGGGCGGAACCCCGTAGGGGTGACAGACCTATAAGCAGGCAACGTGAGTCTTTGCCAGGCATGCCTGAACAATGAACATAATAAAAACCTAAAGACTATGGCTAACACCTACACAAAACTCAACATCCACATCGTCTTCCACGTCAAAAGCACCGGAATTACCATCCGCCAGAAAGACCTCGGGCAGGTCTTTGCGTACATCGGAGGCATAATACAGGCATAATACATAATGTAGGTGGATACCCTATCACCGTTGGCGGCATCACCAACCATATCCATATTCTGGCAACCATGCCCAAGACTATGAGTGTGTCCGAATTCGTCCAGAAAATCAAGGCTAACAGTAGCAAATGGATAAAAACCATTGACGAGTATTATGAGACTTTCGCATGGCAAGAAGGCTATGGTGCGTTCTGCGTCAGCCCATCCCTACTGAAAAAGACTATACAATATATAGAGACCCAAGAGCAACATCATTATGAAGTATCAGTTCGTGACGAGTTCATACAGTTTTTGAAAGAAAACGGCATTGAGTTCGACGAACGCTATCTCATCTAACCAAGTCCCGTAGGGACGACAGACCCGTAAGCAGGCGACATGAGTCCCTGCTCTTAAACAGAAGCTGACAACCCATAGCAGGCGATGTGAGTCCCTGCTCTAACAATAAGACCATGAATAATATAGAAGATAGAATCCTATACGAGGACAATCATCTGATCATCGTCAACAAGCTCCCCTCTGAAATCGTGCAGGGCGACAAGACGGGCGACGTCTGCCTACTCGACGATGTGAAGGAATACATCAAGGAGAAATACGACAAGCCGGGCAATGTGTTCGCAGGTCTTGTGCACCGCATCGACCGCCCCGTGAGCGGTGCCGTCGTTTTTGCCAAGACGAGCAAAGCCCTGTCGCGAATGACAGTGAAGGTGAAAGACCGCGACTTCCGCAAGACCTATTTGGCACTCGTGAAGAACCACCCGCCCAAGCAAGCCGACGTGCTTGAGAACTACCTCGTCAAGAATGAGAAGATGAACAAGTCGTTTGTGGTGCCCGAAGGCACAAAGGAAGCCAAATTGGCGCGGTTGAGTTATCGCGTAGTCGGAAAATCAGACACCTTTTATCTACTTGAAGTCGAACTATTTACTGGTCGCCACCATCAAATCCGTTGCCAATTAGCGCATATCGGTTGCCCCATCCGTGGTGACTTGAAATATGGCTATCCGCGCAGTAACCCCGATGCCTCCATCAGCCTGCATGCTTGGCGCATCGCCTTCGAACATCCCGTAACGAAAGAACAACTTGAAATCACGGCACCATTGCCCGAAGTCGCACCTTGGACGGCGTTTCGATAGTTGACAGTTAGCAGTTGAGAGTTTGCAGTTGTTCAGTTGTTCAGTTATTAATCTGTTGAGAGATAACTGCAAACTGCAAACTGATAACTGCAAACTTTTACAAAAGATTCAGGATTCCCTTCAAGATGATGAAGTAAGCGCCGCAGAGCATCAAAAGAATGCCCGTGATGCGGTTCATCAACACGGTACGCGCGGGATTGAAGAATTTTTTCAGTCGTGCAGCGCCCCAGGCTTTCATCATTTCCAAAACCCATGTGGTGCCAAGGATAATGGCAAAAAAGACCAGTGTGCTCACTTTGTTACCCCCCATGTTGCCCGCCACCATGGCCACAGCAGAAAACCAAAAAACCCAAACAACGGGATTCAGCAAGTTGAGTACGAAGCCTTTACCCAAAAACACAAACCATGCAGGCTTGTCACTATGTTCCTTCATGATTTCTTGCGTCCGTTTTTCGATCCTCTCTTCCTGGCCTTCGACCTTTCGTCGGTAAGTAAAGATGCCAAACGAAAACAATATCAAGCCGGCACCAATGCACGCCAGGGCGACTTCAAACGATGAATGCATGACCACCTGCACCGAGGTCAAGATGCACAACAAGACAATCATCGCATCATTGAGAATCACTCCCGTGGCAAACCACGCCGCAGACCTGAAACCACGATGAATACTCGTCTGCACCAAGGTGATGAAAGCTGGACCTAAATTGACGACCAAAGAAAGAAACAAGCCTATAAAAATGGCCCAGAACATAAAACTGAACGAACCAATACGGCTAAATTCAGGCATTCTATCGAAGATAATAGGCGTGTTTTCCATGACTTTTTATAATTTCAGACCTTTCACATATTCCTCCCACATCTCCAAACGCTTACCTTTCATCACACGCGGGAACTTTGTGGCACCGCCCCATTTGCCGATTTTCTGTTCCATAAACTCATAGAAAACACTAGTAGGAAAGACATCGACAAACAATTCCTTGATGGCTTGCGTGCGCTCCACGGCATAATCGTCGTTGAGTTTGCAAAGGCTTTCGTCAATTATTTTGATAGCCAGTTCTTTGTCAATAGGCTCATCGCAACCAAGGTACCAATGGTGGGCGTACATCGTGTCGTGACGGATGCCTGCCACGGTGAACTCGGTGATTTCAACGCCAAGCTCCTCGGCCATCATTTCGACGGCACGGGTCATATTGTCTTGCGAGAGGTGCTCGCCCGTAATGCTCAAGAACTGCTTCGTGCGTCCCGTGATGGCGATTTCGCAATGTTTCTTGTTGAGGAACTTGATGGTGTCGCCGATGAGGTAACGCCAGGTGCCAGCGCAAGTAGAGAGCAGCAAGGCATAGTCAACGCCTTCCTCCACCTCCGAGAGCAGCAAAGTCTTGGGGTTGGCCACGATGGTGCCCTCTTCGTCGAAATTCTCCTCGTTGAAAGGAACAAACTCGAAATATATGCCATTGTCGACCAACAACTGCATCACACGTTTCTTCAAATCAACCTGATAGGCGATATAACCCTCAGAGGCTAAGTAACTTTCCACATAAATCACCTCTTTGCCGAAGATGCGCTCAAAACTCTTCTCGTAAGGCGCAAAAGCTACACCACTATGTACGTACACCTTGAGGTTGGGCCAGATATCGTGAATGGTTTTGAGGTTGTATTCCTTGATAATACGCTCCAACAGGATCTGTACCCAAGCTGGCACGCCCACGATGACGCCGATGTCCCACTTGGGAGCGGCCTTCACCATAAGGTCCATCTTCTCAGCCCAGTCCTTCACCTTGGAGATTTTTTGTCCAGGCTTGTAAAACGCTTCAAACCACGACGGAATCTTGCCTGCCGAGATGCCCGAAAGGTCGCCGGCATAATAGCCGTACTCCTTGTTGTATTGCAAGTCAGTGCTACCGCCAATCATCAGGATACCACGGTTGTAAAAGTCAATCGGAAAATCATAACGCGTGGCCGACACCAGCTGACGCACGCCTGCGCGGGTGATTTTATTATTCAAACCCTTGGTGATAGGGATATATTTGCTGGCTGCCTCAGAAGTGCCCGAGCTTAATGCGAAATACTTGATCTTGCCCGGCCATGCGATGTTTCGTTTGCCTTGCAGATTGAGATACCACCACTCATCGTGCATCTTATTGTAGTCGAACACGGGGACGCGCTTGCGGAACTCCTCAAGGATATCCTTCGAAAGTAGAATCTCGTCAAAATGATAGTATTTCCCGAACTCCGTAAACTGCGCCTTGACCAACAACTTGCGCAGCTCGCGCCTTTGGGCACGAATCGGATCAGTATGGTTTTGGCGAATTTCAACGGGGATATTCTTCAACTGTGCAGCGGCTTTCACGATGGCTCCCAAAACGGGAACAGGCATCAACTTTTTCGTCACGGGGGCCAGCTTTTTCTTCATAGGAGCTAGCTTCTTTGTCACAGGGGCCAACTTTTTCCTAATGTTAGGGCGTTTCATTCTTTCTTTTTTAACGGTGCAAAATTACAGAAAATCGTCGAATTGGATGCCATAATGATAAAATACTTATTTTTGCGCTATTAAACCCCAAAATGCTAAACGATGAAAACAAGAATTATGCTTTTTCTGCTGCTTTGCGGATTTTATGCCAAAGCACAAAATTTAGAAGTTTCCGGTATACAGTCAGGCGTATGGGATGCCGATACGGTTTTTGTCACAGGCAATGTCGTCATCCAAGATTCCTTGTACATCCTCCCTGGCACAACCGTCATATTCCAAGACTACTATGGTTTACACGTGTTGAATGGAGCTTCGTTACATGCCATCGGCAACGAGAACGACTCTATACTTTTCACCGTCATTGACACAACGGGGTTCCATGTCTATAACTCAGGACGAGGTGGATGGAACGGCATCCGGGCCGACACGGCTTCTGAAATCAAGCTCGACTATTGTCGCCTGCAATATGGCAAAGCTGCTATGAATGAGGAACAAGACGGCGGAGCCCTGCGCATCTATCACTGCAATCATGTGGCAATCACCCATAGTACTTTGTTTTGCAACTTTTCGCGCGAACACGGTGGTGCCATGAATGCCGAGCATTCATCCGTTTCAATGCACAACTGCAACGTGAACAACAATATATTGTATAGCGAAATTGATACCATTTACTTTATGTATGGCGGAGGCCTGCGCTTCATCAACTGCGACGTTAGACTTTCCGATATGACGTTCCGACGCAATATTGGTGAAACTGCCATCGGCGGTGCTTTGAGCCTCGACAGCTGCTCTGTCAATATAGAACGTTGCATTTTTGAACACAACTACGGCATCAACGGCGGTGGATTGTATCTCATTCGTTCTTACTATTATCCTTGCGTCATCGCCAACTCTCTCTTTGCCCACAACATTTCAGGACACTTTGGCGGTGGATTGGCCATCAGTGATTCTTCCCCATTCATCAGCAACCTCACCGTTGTCGGCAACCACTCTGTCGGCAACCACTCTTATGGTGTCAACTGCGGCGGTATGTTCTTCTACCAAAATAGTTCTCCCATTGTCCGTAATTGCATTGTCTATGGCAACACCAATGAAGCACCCGTTGAAGAACCCGTACAAATCTGGTCGTGGACTTATGACGGATTCGCCCCAGAATTTTATAACTGCTTGATACAATACGGCTTCGACAACATCAGCAACCACGAAGCCATCACAATCTATGAGGGCTGTCTCGATGTAGACCCGGGATTTGTCAACCTAGAAAACGCAATTTTCGCGTCAGCAACGACCAAATAGATCTAGGTGCCTACGAGTTCAGCTTCACTGGAGTTCATGAAAACACTCAAGACGAGAGCCTTATCCACATCGTTGGTAACCCGATTACGACTTCCAGCTATGCTGAAATCGAAATGGAAAAGGCTGGTCCTTTGACTGCAAGTGTCTATTCTTTGGATGGAAGATTACTGATTAACAATCCTTTAGGCTATATTCAAAAAGGCACAAACCGCATTGAAATTGGCGAGATGTTCCAAAACCTATCCAGTGGGACCTATTTATTCGTCGTTAGAAATGCAGATAAAACATTTGCCACCAAGGTGATTAAACCATAATGTAGGTAGGGCTGTCACACCGTGGCAGCCGCATGATAACCGTGCGGCTGTCATAATATGGCAGCCCTACATGTTTTTATTTAATCCAGGCTGTCGCCAGCCTCACTGTCGCCTTCTTTGGCTTGTCTTTCGAGTTCCATCTTACCGAAACGCAAGGTAAAACCTGCCGAGATGTAACGGCTGTTCAACATCTTTCGCGTGCTGTCGCTGAGGAAGTACGGGTTAGTGTTGGTCGAACCCGAACCGTAACGTCCGCCCCAGTTGAAGATGTCCTGCACATTGACGAACACCGACAGACGACGTTTGAAGAAGTCGCTGCGCAGACCCATGTTGAGGGAATAGCGCGCCTTGCTTTCGCTCATTAGGCTGATGGTAGGTGACCTGTAGAAGGCCGAGGCCGTCAACTGCAAGCGGTCAAAGAGCTTGGCCCAAGCGTTGACGCGCACACTCCACGACCATTTGTCTCGCTGGTCGATTTGGTGAGTGACATTGCCCATGTCGTCAAGGCGGTCGTACTCCATGCGATAGCCGTAATCGTACACGTTGGCATAAAGACGCACATTGAAGAAGCCCGACGGGCGATAAGTCATGTTGAGCGAAGCACCGTAACGCCACGAAGTACCCATGTTGTAGGGCATCGAATAGCTGACGATACGGTCCAGATAGTCATCGTATTCGGCATCGGTCAGTCGGCTGATCTCATTGGTGCTCCAGCGGCCGTAAGCCTCCAAACCGATGTTGCCGAAACGCTCAAAGAACTTCTGCCAACCTGCTTCCACGTTGTGGGTATAACCGTTTTTAAGTCCGGCAGGATTGCCCGTCGAATAACTATCGTCGCCATACCTGCGGAAAGTGCTGATTTGGTCTTCACCCGCGTGCGACATACGCATCGAGTAGTTGAGTTTCCAGTTGTGCATGCTCTCCGTACGATAAGTCAAGTGGATGGACGGACGCACATTGAGGAAATACATCGTACTGTCGTCAGCAAAAGGCATCTCGCTGAGATAAGCATATCCAATGCGGTCGCCACCCATGCCCACGCCTGTGCTGAGCGTAAATCCACCCCAGCGGTGCGTCCAGTTGACATCGGCATTCAATCCTGTTTCAGAGCCATTGAAACGATATGTGCGCAGTATGTCGACACTGTCATAATGGATGCCGCCATCGTTGGAATAAAAACGTTTATAGTCGCTGTTGTCCTTTTGATAGTCGGCACGCAGACCGTAACTGAGTTCGCCATCATCGCTGTAGGGACGGGTGTAACGCGCATCAAGATTGAAGCCAAAACTCATTTGGCCACTCAACAAATAGCGGTTTTCGTCCAAATCGGTATAAACATCGTATAAACGGTTGTTATAGTTGTCAGAAGCGTTCTTGTTGAATCTGGAGTTCAAGCCGATGCGGAGATTGTGCCCCTTTTCATCAAACTTTTTGGTATAGTCAATTCCGAAATGGCCGAAGCCAGAATGCGAAAGGGTCGTGTCGCCCATATGATAGGCCAATACACTATCGGCTGGTTCCATATAGAAGGTCTGCGATTCAAGGCGGCCACCGAGACTGCGGTTGTTATTGTAGAAGCCTCCTCCATCGAAAGAAATGTCGCTAGTGGAGTCTATCTCATAGTTGACGTTCAAGAAAAAATTACCGCTGATGCTGCGGTTGTTGTCTTTCTGCGTTGTGGTCTTGTACCAAACAGAGTCGTAGGTTCCTATGGTATCGCCATCTATGCGCTTCAGTTCCCAGCTGTCAGTGGAGTTGATTCTCTTGCTATAGCGGCCTGAGGCAAACACGTTGATACTCCACTTCTCCTTTTTCCACATATAGCTGAGCCAAGGAGATACAAAAGGCTGATTGGAGCCGTTCACGCCAAAGCTGATGAACTGGTTGCTCTTGATATGCGCCGAAGTCACGATATTGATGACCGCCTCGGCATCGGTAGCATACTTCGCTGAAGGATTGGTGATGGTTTCAATACGTGCAATGGCATTGGCAGGCAAAGTCTGAAGGTAGGTCTTCAAGTTCTCTTCGGTAAGTTTCGAGGGTTTGTCGTTGATCCAAATCTCCACGCTCGACACGCCACGTAGCGTGATATTGCCTTCCACGTCGACCTCCACGCCAGGTGCATTCTGCAAGGCATCCTCGGTGGTGCCCGTTTGGATAGACGGGTCCTCGCTGACATTATAAATGAGTTTCTCGCCTTCCATGGCATAGAGCGGCCTTTCGGCGGCCACCGTCACTTCACCCAAGGCAGTAACTCCCGGGTTGATTTTTATAGTGCCCAAATTGGTGTTGTTGGTGACCTTAAAGGGCATCGTATAACTCTCGTAGCCGATGGCCGAAACACGCAACAAGAACGAACCTTGCGGCACGCCGTTGATTTCGAAAACGCCATCCATATTGCTGACGCCGCCTTTTACGAATTCCTGATCGATGGAGTCAAGCACAGCCAAGTTGACGAAGGCCATATACTCGCCCGTCTTGGCATCGCGCAACACGCCGACGACTTGGAAAGTGTCGCCTTCGCGGACTTTCTTTTTAGGTTTCACGGTGGGCATACCACCCTCATTCTGACCCCACTGACGGTCACCGCCGAAAGGAGGACGGCCTCCTGGGGGACGACCACCGCCGCCCCCTGGATGCCTTCCACCCGGAGGCTGCGCCATGCAGAATACAGTAACAAGGATTAATAGCAGAGAGAACACTGCTCTCAAGGATTGTGTTTTCTTCATCGTAGTATTAATATTAGGCTGCAAAAGTAAGAAAATGGAATTTTGTTGAGCATATCTTGCCAACAAAATTCCATGTTGTTTAACGTTCAAGCTCTTCCGGCTCAAAATGTGGACTATAGGGTTTGCGTGGACCCTGGGGTTTGCCTTGGCCTCTGTGTTGTTTCAAGTGGTCACCGACTTGGCGTTCCATTTTGTAGACCCTTTGGATTTGGAGCGGCGTGAGAAATTTGCTATATTCCGCATAATATTTCTCGCGCAAGTCAAGGATTTGCTGGCTGCGCTCAAAGCGCTCCTTGATAGCTTGCTCGGCCTCCTCATCGTTGGTAGGCTCGTCTTTGTGTTTTGGCCCTAATGCCCACATCTCTTGTTGATAAGCACAGAAAGTCTCAACGAATTTTTGCGTGGTTGTCTCGTCAAAAGCGAGTTCATGGGCAATGTGCTTCGCCTGTTTTTCGGCCAGCTGTTCGCGGCTCATGCGTTGTTGCCTGTCTTGTGCGGTTCCTATGGTGCAGAATGCAAGCACCAAGATAGCCATCAAATTGATTTTCAATAAGCTTTTCATTTCTTTTCTCCTTTTTATTCGTTGTTTTCAAGATAATTGATTTCGTCGTAATACTCCAACATCAGCTGCTGGTCGCCGTCACTGAGTTGGTTGAAGGCCATTTCCACTTGTTTAAACGATTCGTTTTCGGTGTTGTGCCACCCATGACGCAACACGAGCAGCAAGGCCAACGAGGCAGCCACGGCAAAGCCCGTCCAAAGGGCAAAGTTGCGAAGTTTCTGGCTCTTCTTTTTAGGCTCCACTTCCCGCATCAGGCGTTCCTCCATTTCTTCAAAGAAGCCATCTGGAACGGTGTAGGGCATCGTTTTGTTCATCTTTTCTAAATCGTTTTCCATA
>CADAPW010000168.1 GCA_902789915.1 uncultured Bacteroidia bacterium
TTGTTGGTTTGCAGCAAGTCAATGTCGGCGCCTGTTTTATTGTCGATGAGGTGGAGATAGCCAAAACTCACCTCTTCGGCATTGACGCTGATGGTGTAGCTGCCGTTTTCGGCGGCGCGGAAGCTGACGGGGAGTTCACCCTCGGCATCGGCATTCACGATAGCGTAGTCATGGCCACCCTGAGCCACATAGAGTCGGGTAAGGTTGGGGTTAAGCACCAGTTTGCGAAGCATGCTGCCTTCACCGAAGCGCACGATGGCGTTGTCGCTCTCAACACATCCTCCCTTTGTGACATCATTACGACGCACTCTCATGTTGATCACATTCCTGCCGTTACCTGTGGTCGACACATTAGAAGCCTTGGTGAAGGTAATATCATCCTCTTCGTCGGCATACACAAACACGCCTTCCATTGGGGCGATGGCGACGCTATTGTCGGTGGCCACCGTAGCCAGGGCCGCACCACCTTCTGCAAGACGATAGAACGGGGTGCCGATGGTTACATTGCAAGGATACGGGTTGCCTATGAGGTTCCAACCAGCGAAGTTCTTGCCAGAGACAAAGTCAATCGTCACATCGTCGGCAGTGGCATCCATGAGGCCCGACATCTTGATAAAGCCGCCATAGTTGTTGGCATAGAGATAGCCCTTGCCACTTTCGAGAGTGGCGAACTCATTGGCTTCGTAGTTCTGCCATTCCTCACCTTGGGCGGATTGGTCGAAGGCATAGAGGTCGAAGTTGTCGCCCGTCATGCCTGCGGTAGCAGGATTCAGGTTGTTGACGGGTGAGGCGATGAGGTAGTGACGAGTTGTGCACCTTCTTCAACCACCAACCTATCGGCGCCCAAGGTGTTGGTGATGGAGGCCACATTCAGCACCGAGCCGTTCGGGATGATGGATGGGCCTGTGATGGTGAGGCTGCCTGTCGGATTGTCGACAAACACGCGGGTGTAGAGGTTACTCACATTGCCTACATATCTGTAAAGCTGAATGGGTTTCTGACTAGTATAGGTACTTGACTTGAAGTAACGGAATCTATTTTGGTTGCTATTGGAGTTGTATCTTAAATAAGCACCGCCATTACCAACAATGACAATTTTCCCGTTGTCATAAGAAATAGTATTCTTAAACGATTCATCATAATCCGCGCTTTCATCTATACCATTAGCATCGTTATTCTTACCGATATAAATTCCACTAGCGCTTTGTATGGAATAGCCACCATCAACGGCTGCGATGGTAAACTTGGCTGCGTCGAGGGTCTCACTTGCCTTTATGATTCCGTCAGAAATAGCCACAGAAATTGTGTCGCCCACAGCATCCAAGGTTTGCAAACTGCCATTGAAGGCGACATTCCCGTCCTCATAAACGATAAAATAGTCGCCGCTCCAATCCGAAAGTTCGTCGGTCACCTTGGCATAGTGTTTTTCGGCCACCAAGCCTACCTCTGGCTGGTAATAAACGGCATGGAAGGTAACATCTTGCCGTATCGTGTAGGACGAATTGGCACGAATCAGGTTGGTGACGTCGTTAGCATCGGTGGTCCAGCCACGGAAGTAGAAGGTTTGGTCATTGAATACGATATTGTCGCTCGAAGGCATCTGCTCAATGACAGTGCCTACGACAACCTCATTTGGTTCGCCTATTGTTCCGTTGACGGAGTAGGCATACGTGCAAGGCTGGTTGGTTTCCACCAAGGTGGCGGTCACGGTGACATTGCTGGCTGGCATGGTGAAGTGGTTGTCGGTGACAGCCACAGGATTGCCCGAGGCATCTTCCACCACCCATTCAACGAAATAGTAATCATTAGCATCGTATTCGATACTCAAGTTGACGGTTTCGTTTTCTTGAGCCATTTCAAGGGTTGTGATTGTACCCACCTGTGTTTCATCAATGGTAGGTTGGGTGACGGCAATGTTGTAATAGATGATGGGCTTGTAGAGATGGATATTACCCAAGCGCACCTTACTATTAGAAGAATGTGTCAACATGATCCACCTGATGTATCTGACGTTGGCATCCAGTTGCGGGAAGGACTGCGCCATGGGGTTGCCAATCACTATGGCAATGTCTCTCTTGGGATTATTGGCATCCCAACTATTAATCATCTCCTGAGTAGTATAGATAGCCAAGTCGTCCCAATCGAGGTTATTGGTAGAAGTCTGCAAATAGAACTCGCTGCTCTTAAAATTATCTCCTTTGATGTCGAAAGTGAGTTCACCAGGCACCTCGTCAAAGGCCAAGGTCATGTAGTCGTTAACGCCGTCAAATTTAAGATAAGGGGATGATCCATAATTCTCATTCAAGCCATCGCTGGTGATGCCGGCGGGGACTTCGGATTCGTTGCCAACATAATGGAACGGCAATGTGGCAAAATCGCTGGCCGAGCATATTCCTTGTGTAATGGGAACCACGTTTGATACCAAAGGAGTGGGACTACCGACATCCACCACCACCAGTTTCAGATAGGCGGTACGCGGAGCGTTGCTGTCGTTGTCCTCAATTTGGAAGTCGATGTTGCCTGTTGATGAATTCAAATTGGCGGTAAGCCAGTCATAAGTGGAGGCCTGTACCTGATTGCCTTGTGCATCACAGAACTGCAATTCACTTGAATTGATGAAAGTTAGGTTGTTATAGTACACATTCAACGAACTCGAGATGCCGCGGCAATTGGTTGTAACTTCGGAAGGACGGATGAAGATAGAGGAAGGACGTACCAAGTCTACAATATAGTTTCTAGCAGTAAATTCCTTGACTTGGCCATAAATTGCCAAATCGCCGAACACGGTGACAATGTCACCATATTGCAGTTGTTCTTGGCTTGAGAACGCCTCGCCATAATAGAATCTACCACGGAAAACATACAGCTGGTTTTCATCGCCGAGATTGTCGGCAATATAATAATTGGCATTCATGAAATTACTGAGCGAGAACTCGGGGTCGGCACAAACGACACCACTCACATAAACGCCTTCGATCTTGCTCGAAACATCCAACGAATCAAGTGCTTGCTGCACCGTGAAAGGATGGTTAAACAAACCATGGGTGTTAGGAGACACCATTCTATAGGTTTCACTGTTGACCGCACTATGCTTGGTGCCATCAAGTGTATAGGCAACGGCCTTTATGGTGACTTCATCAGTTATACCTTGCAAAGATATACCCGTATCATCGTTATATATCTCGCTACTGTTCGTTGGGGTGTTTCCATTTGTAGTGTAATAAATGACTACTTCTTCTTCATTGTTTGTGTACAATTCCACCACTGCGTACTCGTCATTGGCCATCATGCATGATGTAGGAAGGAAAAGCGGCGGCTCCACGTCGCGTTCGAGGGAGACGAGATAGTTGTTGTACGGGGCAATTTCATAAGTAGAGGAACTATATTTCATCAACTGTCCATAGACCACCACACGGTCGCCCACCTGTATTTCGTCCTCATCATAAAAATCGGTGTTGTCAAGGTTTCGGCCATACTGCACTCTCACGGTCTTGCTGTCGTCGGTGATATTATATGTGGCATTGTGATATTGAATCACTTCCACTTGACTGATGCTGGAGATGGTACCATACACATAGACAGTATCTTTACTCATTGCACCTACATTCAAGCGATTGATTATGTTCCATGCTTCTGTAACGGAATATGGCCTGTCAAACGACCCGGGTTCATAAGGATTAGCCTCTTGGCTGATGCTGACAACAGCGGTGGTCAGTGTGGTGCCGTTCAACTTGTATGAAAGTGTAATACTGCCCTGGCGATCATCATCATTGTTCACTGCCACTTCGAATTCGACGGTGCCGTCCAGTTCCGATACGGTGGGTGTAATCCAGTTGTCTGCCTCTGCCGTAACGGTTGCACCGGTAACGGGGTTGGTGATGGAGAAGTCGAACGATCCAGTGCCACCGGTGTAGGGGAATGGTGAAGTGGGAGTATTGGTGACAGTAATGGTGGACTCAATGGTAAAGATGCCAGTAGCCACGTTGCTGTTGGCCATATTGGCTTTCGTAGCCATCGCCTTGATGGTGGTGGTTTCGGTGACGGCAATCGCCGAAGAATAAACGCTGCTGCTTGTGGTTGGCGTCGTTCCGTCAGTGGTGTAATAAATGGTGGCATCCTCTGTACTACAGCTGATGGTTACATTTTGGGGAGAGTCGAATGAGCCAGCGGCTGGACTGAAGGTGGGTGTGGCGACGGTAGGAATCGTTTGGCTTTCCCAAGTGATTTGGAGTTCGGTTAAATACATGGCTCCGTTAGAGGAACGAAGTCCAACATACTCATAATCGCCTGTGATATTCAATGTCGTTGAAGTGCCATAAACGATGCTACCCAATTTCGTCCCTCGCGAATTATTATTATACAAGTCACCTGCAGTTTCATAGGCTGTATTCTTGCCATAGATATCCAAAGTACGACCCGAAGTGGTATTTGAATTCCATGTGACAACAACCTTAGTGACTTTGCCGCCTGAGGTGGTAGAAACAATACCAGAAGGATTCGTAGATCTTAATTGAATTGAATTATTACCTCCAGCAGAGTTGCCAGAATAATTGGCTTCAGAAGTACCAGTATTGTTCCAATCATCATAACTAGTATTTGTAATGCCTGTAAAATCACGGTTCAGCACATCGGAAGTTTCAGTAACACCACCACCGCTTCCGCCAGAAGTTGTATTCGAAATAACCACATTATCAAGGAAAGCTCTCTTAGCTGTAGTTTCAAGTATAACAGTCATTGAACTTGCGGTTGTTATGGTAAAACTAACAGATTTTGATTCAAAATTGTTAGCCATTTTAGAAGTATAGGTAATTGTTTGGTTTTGAGAGCCAGCAGTAACTTTAATGTCTCCTTCAACCGTCGACCAGCCTTTAACATCAAAGCTAACTGTTAAAGTACCGGCCTCCACTTCCAACGATTTCGATGTAATGCTCCCAGGATTATTGCTGGTCCCGATTTTAATTGCCCCGCCTGCTTGGTATGCCCTGTTTACTTCTGGGAAATTATCGTTACCGTCCCAAGAACTATTGCTTCCAGAAGTATTTGTAGAGTTTCCAGAAGTAATGGATGAAAAATCTTCTGACAACAATGTGTTAGTTGCTCTCATCTGTCCCTTCATCCCCAAGGGCATTATCATACAAACCATCAGCGCAAAGGCCGCCATCAAAAAAGTAAAGTGTCTTTTCATCAGTTATTATTATACCTCTTCTATTTTATTTATTAATGCGGTTATTTTTAATCAGCAAAATTACAGCTTTTATTGATACAAAAGTTGGAAAATTTGAATTATTGGATTATTTTTCTCCTTAAACCTATAGAATCGGCCCCTTCATCTCGGTGAAGTCAGGCAGGTGGTTGAGAGGCTCCAAGCCCTGTCTCTTTGCCTTGAAGCAATAGGTGGAGGTGCCATTGCTGAGGAGAAGATACTTGGGCTTCAACGCGGAATGGTAACGCAAGGCCTGGTCAAGCACATCTTCGGTGAGCGATACACTTGCGGCCTTGCACTCCACCACCATCAGCGGACTGCCTTCAGGGCTGAAGACAACGGCATCAGCACGCTTGTCCAATCCGTTCACCTTCAATGAATACTCCACCGCGACGAGGACTGCCGGCACCTTGAGATGCTCCACAAGCAAATAGAGCACCTTCTGCCTCACCTCCTCCTCGGGCGTGAGCAACACGAAACGCTTGCGCAACGGGTCGAAGACGAAGGTCTTCCCCTCGCGTTCCTCGGTCTTGAACCATTGAAGCTGTGTGTCGGCCATGTGTTTTTGTTTTGTGGCTGCAAAGATAACGCAAGAAGGGATTGCTTCACAAGAAATCTGACAAAATCTTTTGTAAAGGTTGCAGAAAGCATGTCATCCCAGCATTGGGCCTTGATGCCATGTCATTCCTACGGCGGGCTGTGTGGTGGAGGGAATCTATGGCTTCAAGGCCCGTCAAAACAGGTAATCCTTTTTTAACCGCTGCCCATAGATTGACTACGTCGAATCTTCGATTTCCATGCACACACACTTGCCTGCGCTGGAATGACATGGGCAGCTGCTGGAATGACATGCACGGCTCGTTGGAATGACATGGGAGGCTGACTTTAAGAAAAAAATAACTATTTTTGCAGCATGAAAATCCGTTATTTCCTCCTTTTGGCCCTCGCCGCCATGCTTTCCGCCTGCACGCAAAAAGGCGACTCCCTTATCGGCACCTGGACCGTCAGCAAGGTAAATGTGCAGTTCGACGAACGGCGCAACACCCCTGAACTTGTAAAGCAAGTGGGCGAGATGGAGAAACAAAATGTCATCAGCATCAGTAAGGATTCGATGTTGGTTTTCAAGGGATTGGAAGACGAATGGCAAGGCAGGGCAAGCCTCAAAAAAGATACGCTGTACCTTGAGGGCACAGCGTTCGGTGTTTGGAAAGACGGCGCCATCGTCACCCGGACGGATTCGCCGCTGGGGGAGATTATTGTTACTTATTGGAAAGAATGACGCCAAAGGGATGACACATGAATCATTCATCAACAAATTGAAGACTATAGGCAATCGCCTCCAGCTGCAGCATCTGATTGCGTTTCTTCTGGTTAGGCTCATAGTAATAGCCTTCCACGGTGACAAGGTTGCCTGTGCGGCTGTCAGCAAAGGTATACGACACGAAGGGACCTCCCATGAAGTCATTCTCGACGCGCCACATGCCTCGCATCTCCATGGTATAACCCGCCGGAAAGTCCTTGACATTGGTCACCAGAGGCGGCACAAATTCGGTCTCGGTGGCCATGTAGGAGCCTTCAGAGGGGCCAGGGATGTTTTGCTGCATCATCATGTCGCGCATGGCGACGAGGCTCGGCGTGCTGAACTGCACGGTGTCCTTGTAAGGTACTTGGTAGATGACGATGCAGGCACTGGAACGCTCTTGTTCTTTGCGAAGCCACATGAAGTCAGGCTCGTCCTTGGCGACATAAAAGCCTTGCGGCAAGGTGAGTTTGAAACCGAATCGGTTGGCGATGACATTGGCGATGTTGTCGTCCTTGGTGGCACGGAACACATTCATGATG
>CADAPW010000169.1 GCA_902789915.1 uncultured Bacteroidia bacterium
CTCCCCCGACTAAAGTCGGGCATAAAAATAATTGATATGATAGATGTTGAGGCTTTAAAGGCTTATGCTTACGATACGATAGGGGCTATCCATGAAGTTACCCAAGCGGCATCCGTAAGGATGCGTAGGAAAGCAGGCCGGTTGGCTGCTTTCCTAGTCCAAATAAAAGTGGTTTTGTAAGTTTTGTAGGTTTTGTGATAATAAAAAGTATGGCAAAATTTAATACTTGGATAAAAGCAGCGCGTCTAAGGACGCTGCTGCTCTCTTTCTCTGGGGTGTTGTTAGGAGGATTTCTCTCTATTCATACCGGCCCTTCGACAGGCTCAGGGACCTGGTTCTGCCTGTTATTTTGTGCACTCACTGCCGTGCTGCTTCAAGTTCTCTCCAATCTCGCCAACGACTACGGCGACTTCAAGAAAGGTACCGACAGTGCAAAGCGCGTAGGTCCGCAGCGTGAGATGCAAAGCGGAGCCATCACTGAAAAAGAAATGAAACTTGGCTTGGCTATAACTGCTGGCTTGTGTCTCATTTCAGGTGCCTTGATTTTCGTCTTTGCCCAACTGTCATGGCAGGAACTGGCCGTTTTTGCCGTTTTGGGCATCGGGGCAGTATTGGCCGCCTTGTTTTACACCTTAGGCAAGCATCCTTACGGTTATCGTGGCTTAGGTGACTTGTATTGCTTCCTGTTTTTTGGCTGGGCCGCCGTAGCGGGGACCTTCTATCTTGCCACCAAACAACTCGATTTCAGCGTCCTGTTGCCTGCCTCGGCCATGGGCTTCCTCTCCAACGCCGTGCTCAACATCAACAACATGCGCGACATCGAGAACGACCGCGCCTCAGGCAAGAACAGCCTCGTGGTGAAAATAGGATCCAAAAAGGCTTTTGTTTACCATTGCCTGCTCATCGTCGGGGCGTTCGTCTGCCTCACTGTTTTTCTCATCCTTAAACAAGCACCTTATTATATTTATGCTTTTTGGCTGCTTTTCCCCTTGTTCCTCAAGGACTTGGTAGCCATCAAAAGGACCAAACCCGAACAGCTCGACCCGTTTTTGGGCCGTCAGGTCAAGCATACATTCCTTTTGGTGCTGGTTTTCGGTGTGTTGATGCTACTTTGATTTTGGATTTTTTTCAAAAAAAGCATCACCTTCCAAAATTGTTTCTATCTTTGCATCCAATTCTTCGGATTTAAACACTTTAAATAATTACAACTATGAGAAAAACCTTACTATTTGTATTCGCGTTGCTGTTTGCTACAGCAACGATGGCGCAAACACGTGCCTTCTATTTAGAGGAGACCTTTGATGGCAACGCCCTCCCTGCGGGTTGGACTAGAGTTGGTGCCGGTATCAACAACTGGTCCATTTCATCAACTAATAACGCTGGCGGACAAGCCAATGAGCTTCTCTTGAACTGGAGCCCCCAATTTAACGGCCTCGCCCGCTTTGTATCTCCCGTCGTTGACTTGTCTGGACTGAACAGCGTTGTCATTTCTTTCAAGCATTGCCTCGACAACTACAGCGGCTCCCACACTTTGGGTATCGCTACCACTACCGATGGTGGCACCACTTGGAACCAGGCTTGGACCCAGAATTATTCAACGGACGGAAGTTATACGGTGACCCAACAAATCACCACTGCCGACGTGGGTAGTGCCAACTTCCAATTCTGCATCTACTATAGCGGAAATTCCTACAATTTCGACAACTGGTTTTTCGACGACATCATGGTGTTCACCCTTGAAAACCTCGACATTGCCGTCACGGGCACCAACATGCCTGACATCCAAGGCATTGGCAATATGCCGGTCAGCTTGGGTGTCATGAATTATGGCAGCACCACCGTCACTTCCATTGAAGCCTCCTACGAAGTTGAAGGCATGGAACCCGTGTCGCAGACCTTTACCGTCAACCTCGCTTCTTTGGCCACCACGACATTGAATTTCACCCAACAGCTCAACCTGCCCACTCCTGGCAGCTATCCTATTACATTGAGAGTTCTTCATGTGAATGGCGAGGATGATGATATCGCTGAAAACAACACGTTGGAGAAATCCGTTTCCGTCCCGCTTGACCAAGTCCAGAGAATACCCATGATCGAGCACTTCTCGTCTTCCACCTGTGGTCCTTGCGTGAGCGTGAACAACCAAATGAACACCTTCTGCAACAACAACGCCGGTCGCTTCACCTATACCAAGTATCAGATGAACTGGCCCGGCAACGGCGACCCCTATTACACTGCCGAAGGTGGCGTGCGCCGCGTTTATTATGGTATTAGCGCCGTTCCGAATGTCATCATTGACGGTGTGAATCTTGGCAGCACTGCCGTTAACGCAAACACCTTCAACCAGCATGCCGACGAACCCGGTTACTTCGACGTGAGAGGCTCCTTCACCGTTGAAGGTAACGACATCCACATTATCGCCGACGTGATGCCCTACGTTGACATTGAAGCCCGCGTCTATGTCTCGGTCAACGAAAAAGTGACATACAATAACGTCGGTGGCAATGGTGAGACCTCGTTCCACCACGTCTTCATGAAGATGATGCCCAATGGCGAAGGCTCGACCGTCGCTTTCACGGGTGCAGAATTGCAACGCTTGGAGTTCACCCAAAACATGGGTTCCACCCACGTCGAGGAAATGAGCGACCTGGAAGTGTCCATCTGGGTGCAGAACAATGGCTCAAAATATGTTTATAACAGCCACTTCGCATACGAATACACCGACATCCATCCGTATCCCGTCGAGAACCTGACCCTCACGGAAGCCAATGCTCCTAGAGGCATGATGGTGGCCGCTTGGGATGCTCCCACCGATGGCACCCCCACCGGATACAATGTCTATGTCAATAATGAACTGGTGGCAGAAAACATTGCTGAAACCGAGTATGCGTTTGAAGGCGATCCTGATGTGTTCTATGTGGTCGGTGTAGTTGCTTTGTACCCCAATGAACAAACTTCTGTCAGAGCTGTGGCCGTGGCGACCGAAAGCGTGCAAGATATGGGATTGTATATCCCTGGTTCACCTTACATTGATTTAACGGTTGATGAGCCTGCTTTTGACGCCTCCGTAATCAATGGCAATTATGCCTCGCACGAACCCATTGAGATTACTGCCATAACCGAAACCAGTCCTACGGGCGAGCAGTACCTGATTATTGAACCTTCCCATGAGTTACCTTATACCATCAATGAAGGAGAAGATTTCGTCTTCAATATCAGCCCCAATGCTCTCGCTGAAAGAAGCGTTGCGGAAACTATCATTAAGGTGGAGTCCAACCATGGAGATGTGTTCTTCAATGTTACCGTTGACGGCGAACTGCTGAGCATCTCAGAAGTTGCATCGACGACCAAGATTTATCCCAACCCTGCCAACGCCAGCGTGAGTGTCGTGGCTGAAAACGACATTGAGAGCGTGAAGGTTTACAATGTGCTGGGTGCCCTGGTGGAGACCATCCCCGCCAACGGAAAGAGCGTCAACGTGAGCTTGAACGGCTACAGCAACGGCGTCTACTTCTTCAACATCCTCCAAAGCGACGGCTCGGTCAGCAACCAACGCGTGGTGGTCAGCCACTGATGACATTGAAGTCATCCCAATAAAAAAGGGAACCCGATTGGGTTCCCTTTTTGTTTGATGCACTTGGACTGTGATCAGTCACCCAGCGTGGCCACCATAACGGCCTTGATGGTGTGCATGCGGTTCTCGGCTTCGTCGAAGACGATGCTGTTCTTGCTTTCGAACACATCCTCGGTGACTTCAACACCGTTCAAGCCGAACTTCTGGTACACGTCGCGACCGACCTTGGTCTCGAGGTTGTGGTAAGCCGGCAGGCAGTGCATGAACTTGCAGTCCGGGTTGCCCGTGAGTTTCATCATCTCCTTGTTCACCTGGTAAGGCATGAGGAGGTCGATGCGCTGCTTCCACACTTCGTCGGGTTCGCCCATGGATACCCAAACGTCGGTGTAGAGGAAGTCGCAGCCCTTGACGCCTTTCTTCACATCGTCGGTCACGGTCACCTTGGCGCCCGTTTCCTTGGCAATCTTCTTGCAGGTGTCGATGAGTTCCTTGTTAGGCTGGAGGGCCTTAGGAGCCACGATGCGGACGTCCATACCCATCTTGGCACCACCCACCATCAGTGAGTTACCCATGTTGAAACGAGCGTCGCCGCAGTAGGCGAAGGTCACTTGGTTGAGGGGTTTGTCGCTGTGTTCCTGCATGGTGAGGAAGTCGGCGAGGATCTGGGTGGGGTGGAACTCGTTGGTCAAGCCGTTCCACACCGGCACGCCGGCGTATTTGGCCAGTTCTTCAACGATGTCCTGACCGAAGCCACGGTACTCGATGCCGTCGAACATACGACCCAGCACGCGGGCGGTGTCCTTCATCGATTCCTTGACGCCGATCTGTGAGCCAGTGGGGCCGAGGTAGGTGACGTGGGCACCCTGGTCCTTGGCGGCGACTTCGAAAGCGCAGCGGGTGCGGGTCGAGGTCTTTTCGAAAATCAGGGCGATGTTCTTGCCCGTCAGTTTGGGTTGTTCGGTGCCTGCATACTTGGCGGCCTTGAGGTCGGCGGCAAGCTTCAGGAAAAACTTAATCTCTTCCGGAGTGAAGTCCAACAACTTCAGGAAGTTTCTGTTTCT
>CADAPW010000170.1 GCA_902789915.1 uncultured Bacteroidia bacterium
CAGGTGGTGAAAATCAAGGACAACAGCGTCACCTTGCAGGTGTTTGGCGGCACAGAAAATATCCCGACCAATGCTGAAGTGACCTTCTTTGGCGAGCCGCCTACCTTGAATGTGAGCGACGACCTCGCTGGCCGTTTCTTCAACGCCTATGGTGAGCCTATCGACGGCGGCCCGGCTGTCGAGGGCGAGAAACGCCAGATTGGCGGTCCTTCAGTGAACCCTTACAAACGTCGTATGCCTTCAGAACTGATTCCAACGGGTATCGCCGGCATCGACTTGAACAACACTCTGGTCTCAGGTCAGAAGATTCCATTCTTCGCTGACCCAGACCAACCTTATAACCAGGTGATGAGCATGGTGGCCCTTCGTGCTGACGTGGATAAGATTATCCTTGGCGGCATGGGCTTGACCAACGATGACTACCTGTTTTTCAAAAACGAGTTTGAGAGTGCAGGCGCCTTGCATAAGATTGTCAGTTTCGTGAACACCACCGACCAGCCGCCTGTCGAGCGTCTGTTGGTTCCTGACATGGCTCTGACTGCAGCGGAATACTTCGCTGTGGACAAAAACGAGAAGGTGCTGGTGCTGCTCACCGATATGACCTTGTACGCCGATGCTTTGAGTATTGTGAGTAACCGTATGGACCAGATTCCTTCGAAGGACTCTATGCCTGGCTCGCTGTATTCCGACTTGGCCAAAATCTACGAGAAGGCCGTGCAACTGCCTTCGGGCGGTTCCATCACCATCATCGCAGTGACGACCTTGAACGATGGCGACATCACCCACGCCATCCCCGACAACACGGGTTACATCACCGAGGGACAGCTGTTCCTTCGTGCCGACCCCGATTCGGGCAAGGTTATCGTTGACCCGTTCCGTTCGCTGTCGCGTCTGAAGCAGCATGTGCAGAACAAGAAGACCCGTGAGGACCACAGCGCGGTGATGAACACCTCGGTGCGTTTGTACGCCGATGCCGCCAACGCCAAGACTAAGTTGGAGAATGGCTTCGACTTAAGCGACTACGACCTGCGCTGCCTCGACTACGCCAAGGAATACGCCACGCGTCTTCTTGCCATCGACGTCAACATTTCGATTACCGAGATGCTTGACACCGCTTGGGAGTTGTTCGGCAAGTACTTCACCAAGGCCGAAACGGGTTTGAAGGAGAAACTCATTGAAAAATACTGGAAAGAGCCTGCGAAGTAATCAATTTTGAATCTAATATTTTAAATCTTAAATCGATTCAATGGCCATCAAATTTCAATATAACAAGACCTCGCTGAACGAGCTGAACAAGCAGCTGAAGACGCGAGTGCGTGCCCTCCCTACGCTGAAGAGCAAGGAGAGCGCGCTGCGCCTTGAGGTGAAGAAAGCCAAGCAGCGTTCGGAGAGCCTTGTCGCACAGTTAGAGGCCGAACTCAAATCGTATGAGTACATGGCCCGGCTTTGGAATGAATTTGAGCCAGGACTGATTTCCGTGACCGATGTGAAATTGAAGACTGTAAAGATTGCGGGTGTGCCGACGCCGGCCTTGGAGGAGGTGCTGTTCGACGTGAAGGACATCAACCTCTTCACCAAGCCGATGTGGTATGCCGATGGCGTGCAAATCCTCAAAAACCTCGCCCAACTCGGCATCGAGTCAGAGGTCTATACCGAGGTGAGCCGCATCCTCGACTACCAGCGCAAGAAGACCACCCAGAAGGTCAACCTTTACGAGAAGGTACAGATTCCTGGCTACAACGAAGCCATACGTAAGATTAAGCGATACATGGAAGACGCGGAGAATCTCGACAAGGCTTCCCAGAAAATCGTGAAAAACAAACATTTGGAAGAAGAGGAGGTAGATCATGGTAACTGAAATGACAAAATATGATTTCATCCTCATGAGCGGCGATGCCGATGCCTTCCTCGAGAAACTGCAAACGGTGGGTATGGTCGACATCACCCGTTCGCTGAAGCCCGTTGACGAGCAGTCGGAGAAGCTGTCGGCGCGTGCCGATATTTATCGCAAGGCCTTGTCGACTTTGAAAGCCGTCGAGAAAGCTGATGACCCAGGTCAGAAGCCGACCGACTTCGCCGTGGAGGTGATGGAGACCGTGCGCGACAAGGAAGCTCTTGAAGCTCAGCTGCCGCAGCTCCGCAAAGATGCTGACGAGTTGGTGCCTTGGGGACAGTTCGATGCCAAGAGCTTCGACCGCCTTAAGGATAGCGGCTTGAAGCTGCATTTCTACAAGGCTAAGGCCATCGACCCGGCTTGGACGGAGCAATACGCATTGAGCGAAATCTCCAACATCGGCGGCTACAGCTATTTTGTGGTGGTCTCCGATAGTGACGACTACAATTTCCCCTTGAAGGAGCTTCCCGCTCCCGAGAAAGACTATGCCGCCATCGAGCAGCAAATTGCCGACATGGAGGCTCAAGTGAAGCAGAAAGAACAACGCTTGGCACAGCTGAAATGGCATGAGCCGGTGATTCAAGCCGAGTTGGACAAGACCTTGTCGAAACTCGACCTGCATCTGGCACACGTGTCGGGCGAGAAAGCCGCCGAGGACTACATCACCGTCTTCGAAGGCTTTGCTCCGGCAGAGTGCGAGCCTGCCTTGCACGATATGTTGGAAAAGGAAAACATCCTTTATCTGGTGGACAAAGCCAAAGTCGATGACAACCCGCCTATCAAGCTGAAAAACAACAAGTTCGTCTCGATGTTTGAGCTGCTGACTGACATGTACGGTCGCCCAAAATACAATGAGTTCGACCCGACGGTTTTCATCTCCATCTTCTTCATGCTGTTCTTTGCCTTCTGCATGGGCGATATGGGCTATGGCTTGGTGCTCATCGGTGCCAGCCTCGCCTTGAAGAAGGTGTTGGGTAAGATTGCCCCATTGGGCATTACCTTGGGCATCGCCACCACCGTGGTGGGTTTCCTGTTCCATACCTTCTTCTCGATAGATATGCTCACTTGGGAGTGGCTGCCCGATGCGGTGAAGAAGGTCATGTTGCCTTCCACCATTGCGGGCTATGACGGCACGATGGTGCTGTCGTTGCTCGTTGGTATCGTCCACATCTGTCTCGCCATGATTGTCAAGACCTACCAAGCTACTAAGGTGAACGGTTTTGCCAATTCCTTGGGCACTTGGGGTTGGACCCTGCTTATTGTAGGTGGCGTCATCGTGGGCGGTCTCGCCTTGATGGGCGTCATGGACAAAGCCCTGACGAAGTGGATCATCATCGTCATCGGCTGTCTGTCGGCTTTGGGCATTTTCTTCCTCAACGACTTGCACCGCAACCCCTTGCTTAACGTGGGTTCGGGCTTGTGGAATACCTACAACACGGTCACGGGCTTGCTCGGCGACGTGTTGAGTTACCTGCGTCTGTATGCCTTGGGTCTGGCTGGCGCCAAACTCGGTGAGGCCTTCAACGCCATCGGCGTGCAGGCCTTGGGCGACGGCGGTGCCCGTTGGATTGCCTTCATCCTCATCGTGGTGATAGGTCATGTGTTGAACATCGCCATGTGCGTGTTGGGTGCCTTCGTGCATCCTTTGCGACTCAACTTCCTTGAGTTTTTCAAAAACTCTGGTTACGAAGGCTCTGGTAGGAAGTACAAACCTTTACAATCTTAATTAGAAATCAATAATAAAACAAATCAACAAATAAACAATTAAACATCATGTTAGAAACAGTATTAGGTTATCTCGGTTTAGGCCTCGTGTTGGCCTTGGCAGGTATCGGAAGTTCAATCGGCACTTCGACGGCGGGCAACGCTGCCGAGGGCGGTCTCAAGAAACGTCCCGAGGCATCGGGCAATTTCATGGTGTTGTCGGCACTGCCGGCCACCCAGGGTATCTATGGCTTCGTGGCCTTCTTCATGTTGCTTAACAAAATGAGGGCTGAAGTGGATCCGCTTTCTGGCTACATCGTTTTCGGTGTAGGGCTCAGCGTGGGTCTGGCCTGCATGATTTCGGCCATGCGCCAGGGCCAGGTGTGTGCCAACGGTATCGTCGGCGTGAGCCAGGGTCACGACGTGTTCACCAACACGCTGATCTATGCCGCTCTTCCCGAATTCTACGCTATCTTGGGCCTTGTCGGCGCACTGATGGTGTAATTCCGAGAGGACAACCATTCAAAAGCAAAGGCGACTCCGTTTGGGGTCGCCTTTGGTGTGTTACATCTCATCTTTCAGCCGTTCAATCATCCGTCGTTCCTTCTTGGTAGGCCTGCCTGCGCCACGGTCGTGCCACTCGGCCTTGTAGGCACGCATGAACTCGATGCGTTCGTATTCCTCCTTGGGTGTGAGGTCATTGTAAACTTCAGGCACTTGTTTGGCGGAAACGCGGTTTTTGATGACGGTTTTCACTTCCACCACCTTATGCAACTGCTCAATCTGCACTTGGATGACATCGCCTACCTTCACCTCGCGCGAGGGCTTCACGGGGTTTTCGTCCACCTTCACCTTGCCGCCTTTGATGGCATCAGCCGCCAACGAACGCGTTTTGAATAGGCGCGCCGCCCACAGCCATTTGTCTATCCGGACGATATCCTCCTTGCTTTCCATTGTATTTGGTTTTGCTTGAGTTTCCCTTCGGGAATGGAGATTCCGATGGTGTTTCCAGCGGCGGCTGGTTGTT
>CADAPW010000171.1 GCA_902789915.1 uncultured Bacteroidia bacterium
AAGGCCCCCGAAGGAGCCTTTCCCGTTCGACTTGCATGTATTAGGCCTGCCGCTAGCGTTCATCCTGAGCCAGGATCAAACTCTTCGTTGTACTATTGTCTTTCTTGTCTGTATTCTGAATCTCGGGTTCCGCCTCAATGTCCTCTTGGTGTTCCTTTTAAAAGGTTCCTTCCCTCGCGCCGCTCCCGCGGCGCAGGTATCTTGTGCTGGCCTCAGACTTTCAAAGAACTTTCGCTCACGGTTCCCCTCTCTTCGTCCCCTCTTCCGTTCCGAAAGCGGGTGCAAAAGTACTACCTTTTTCCGAACTGGCAAGCACTTTTTTCAAATATTTTTCTTCTTTCACTTTTTTCAAATATTTTTCTTCTTTCTCGCAAGACGCTGATTAACAACGGAAAAAATTTTCGCCAAAACCAAAAACGACGGCTCGATTGCACCTTATTATATATATAGAAATCACCAATGCGGCAAAAAGGCGTCCTCGATGTGGTCGATGATGGGGTTTCCTTGGTTAAAAACGATGGAAATGATATCAAACCGGATGTCGAGGTCCAACCTTTTGCTGAAAACATAGGCGTTGGCGGCATAAACAAGGCACTTTTGCTTTTGGCGTGTCACCGCCATGTCAGGCTCGCCGAAGCCGTCGCTCTGTCGCGTCTTCACCTCCACGATAACCAGGGTCCCGCCGTCTTTGGCGACGATATCGATTTCCTTGTGCTTGTTGCGCCAGTTGCGCTCCAAGATCTCGTAGCCTTTTCCGATGAGATAATTGACGGCGAGTTCCTCGCCCATCTTGCCTAAATCGTTGTGGTCTACCATACTGTAATTGTATTATGTCCTTCTATTACCGCTCATAGATTCCATTCCTCCCACTGCCCAACGCGGGAATGACATGAGCTTGGTTCAACTCTAAACTCTAAACTCTAAACTCTACACTAATAATTATACCCTTTCCCCACCTTCATCTTTTCCGTCTGGTAATGACCGAGATAGACGATGCCGAGGTTGCCGTCGATGGCGATTTCGTCGCCCATCTTCAGCGGATGACCGTTCAACTGACCGAACTCATCGTTGATGTCGACTTCGAGGCCGTCGCAACTCACCACGCAGACCTTGCCGAGACGCACCGCTGTGACTGCCGCATGCGAAGTGGCACCGCCACGCGCCGTCAGCAGGCCGTCGCAGTCGAAGATCATGCCAATGTCTTGTGGCACCGTGTCGGGACGCACCAAAATAATATCACTTCCAGGATGTTGCTCCCGTAAAGCCTTGATTTGGTCGCCATTGAAAGCCGCCAAGCCGTTCATCGCACCGCCACCGATACCCATGCCGTGGCCCAACTGTTTCATCTCATCAGGCGACTGTACGAAAGCAATCTTTTCCTCTTCCGTCTTGAGGTCTTGGTCGCGGATTTGCAGGATGCGGAAGTCGTCGGGGTTGTCGGATTCGAAGGTGAACTCCATCTCCTGTGGGCTGTAGCCGAGATGTTCGGTGAGTTCGACAGCGATGGAATAGATTTTCTTGTAGATGTCGGGCAGCAAGGTCTGCATGGAAGGGCCTTCCAAACCAGCGGCCTTGCGCTGTGTCTCGCCAATCGGCAAAGGCTTGACCAATCCACCAACGATGTCCTCACCCTGGCTACGCAAGGTGAAGTCGCCGTAGAGGTGCACACCGGGACGCTCGCGATGTGGATTCTGGGTGAACACCACTCCCGAGCCAGAGGTCTCATTGCGGTTGCCGAAGATCATCTGCTGCACGATGACGGCGGTACCCCAGTTCTCTGAGATGCCCAAGTGACGGCGATAGGCCAAGGCGCGCTCCGAGTTCCACGACTCGATGACCATGTTGACGCAGTCGATCAGCTGCTTGAACGGGTCTTGCTCGAATGCCACGCCATGGTCGGCAAGGATACGCTTGTAGGATTGCGCTACCTCGCGCATCTGGCCGATGCTGAAGTCAGCCTTCATCTTCACGTTGTTTTTCTGCTTGAAGGCGTTGATTTCGTCGTCGAAAACATCGCGCTCGATGCCTTTCGCCATGCCCCAGCTTTGCAGGAAACGGCGATACGAGTCCCAGATGGCCCAAGCCTTATCCGCGTCGGTGGCAATGGCTTCCGTGATTTCGTCGTTGAGGCCCACATTCAAGAAAGTGTCCATGGCGCCTGGCATGGAGATGGCCGTACCCGAACGCACCGAAACGAGAAGCGGGTTTTCAGGCTGTCCGAACTTGCGCCCCGTGATACGCTCCAACTCCTCGATATGCTTGAGTATCATGCCATGGATTTCGGTCCGTAGCTCGGGAATGGTGTTGATGGTCTCGTTGCGGCGGAAGGTCTCGGTGGTGATAACGAAGCCAGGAGGCACCGGCATTCCATGCAAGTAGAGGTTTTTCAGATGATATGCCTTGTTGCCGATAAACACCTGGTTGTCCATCTTGGGTGTAATCTCCCAGAAGGGGCAAATCAGCATCTCCGAGTTGTAACTCATGATGTCGCTGATGAGTTTCTCGTTCAGCGTGGTTTCCATGTTGCGCAATGAAGTGAGGATGCGCCCGATGAAGTTGTCCAAAGGCTGCATCAGGAAGGCATCGGAGAGCAGGTCGCGGTGGAATTCCTCTGATTTTTGGCTGATTAAGGCCACCGTCTCCCGTTCATTGAGTTTTCCTTCGGGGTCAAAGAGTTGCGGGATGACGATTTTCAACGGGTATTCATACGACTTAAGGAAATATTTGATAATGATGCGACGCACGTCCTCAGCGATGAACTGGAAGATGTTGATATACTGACCGAAAGAGAAGCTTCGTGAGGTCAGCGAGTAGCGCAGCATATCAAGTTTCGAATTGAAGCTCTGGTTGGTAATGCCATCCAGCTCAAGGCCGTTGCGGAAGAATTCGAGAATCCTGTAAATCCGATTCAGCGTACGTTCCGAGATGTATTCAAGGTTGATGCTCTGCACCACTTTTTCCATGAGTTGGGTGGCCACACGCTCCAGGCGGAAGGTCAGGCCCATGGCCTCGAACTTGTTCTCGCGGTAGGTGCCATACATCGATGGGATGCCGATGGCGATGTGGCGCTTGTGGTAGATATTCTCCCAGCCTTCACTCTGTTCAGGATTGAAAATCACTGTTTTAAGCTTGTCCATGAAGGCGTAAATCATCGTCAGCGACTTGCCGAAGTCCTTTTTCTTGTACGCCTCCTCAAACTCGTCGATTTCCTCGTCGGGGATGAAGGGGAAGCTGCGCAGCGAGCTGAAAATGTTGACCGACTCGAAGCTGTATTTTTCTCTGAGATAGGCATATAGGTCGCGGATATCCATGAGGCGGGCGTGTTCGCGCTGGCTTATTTCGTCGTCCAACTCAAGACGGCGGGCTGCCGAACCAATGAGGCTTTCATAGTCGTCGCGCGAGAGCATCAGCACGTCCTCGGGGTTGAGGCAGGCTATCTCACACATCGTCTGCACGAGGTTGTGGACATGCACGAACCAAGTGCTTTCCTTGTCGATGCTTTCGAAGACATTATTGGGCAGGATGGGTTTCAGCAAGTCGAGGTTGCCGTCGCTCCAGAACTTGAACACGTCGAAAGTCAGGCTGATAAGGGTGTTGTTGCTCTCGGTGTGCACCTGCTTGCGGAGGAAATGCACCAGTTTATCTTGACGGCCCGAAATCTCGTCCATGTTGGTGGTCACATTGCGGATTTCTCCCTCAGCGCCGATTTCGTTGAAATAGACAGGGAAGATGCGTGTCAGCTGCTTCACCTTTTTATAGTAAGGCGTGATGTTGGAGTTCAACACCTTCGTGATTTCACGTTGGAAGAGGTCGGTGTCGCTGAGGAAGATGCCGCCCAGTTTCAGGTTGACAATCAAGGCGGAGAGCAGTTTGTCCAAAGGCGACTTGGCGTGCTCAATCAGTTCCAGCCACACGCGAATATTTTTGATATGGTTCTCATCCACAGAGAGTTGCCAATCTTCTCCAACAAACACATTGCCTGGCGTTACGAAGCCGAAAGCGATGAGTTTCTTCTCGAAATAGTTGACGATTTCCTTCATCTCAGTCTGGTCGACATCGATGATTTTCAGGCCCAAAGTAAGCTGGAAGTCGAGCACCGCCGACATGTAGTCTTGTTTCAGTTCCTCGGCGAGGTCGAAAATGGTGTCGATGAAAGGAATCAGCTGGTCTTGCGGCATCTCGTCGATGGCGTCGCGCATCATGCGGTCCATGTTCCAGATGAGGCGTTCACGTTGGTTCTCCATGCCCGGCAGATGCAACAGGAAGAAGACATAGTGGAACTTGGTGATGAAATGCGGGAACGCCTGCTCAGATTCGGTAAAACGTTTGGCCACCTGCTCAAAATTGGGCATGTCGGTCAGTTTCTCCCAAGTGTCGGCAGCCTCCAAGTCAGCCTTCAGCTGTTCAAAATACGGCTTGCCCACTTCCCCACACACTTTTTTGACTTCTTCCTCAGTAAGCAGGGTTTTCTTGCTCTCCACCCAATTTTCAACCTGCGAAGTCTCTTGCCAGTAGTGGTAGTTTTCCTGCAACATCTTGCGAAGCAAGCTACAGGCCTCGGGACTGAAACGCTCGTCGCAAGCCACTTTGTTCAAATAACGCCCAGCGTGTTTTGTGGCCAAAATGTAAACATCTTTGTTGGTTTCAAATTTGTCATTCAAGATGCTGAATACCAACGAAATCAAATCGTTATGCTTCGGCGATTCGGCAATCACCTTATTGGAGAACTCCATCAAGGTGATGATGATGTTAAGCCTCAGCTTGGCTGCCACTTCGGGTTTCAGCAGGCTATGCATCATCTCCAAGGGGATGTGCAAGGCATCGGCAGGGATGTCGTCGCGCGTGTAGAAC
>CADAPW010000172.1 GCA_902789915.1 uncultured Bacteroidia bacterium
TTCGGCATCGTCCCAAACATCGAACTTCACGTTAATCATCTTTTGCAGTTTTTTTGCACTAAATGGCAGGAAAGGCTCACTCAAGATGGCGAGGTGGGCCACAATTTGCAACGACACGGCCATAACAGTTTTCACGCGCTCGGGGTCGGTCTTGATTTGCTTCCAAGGCTCATTATCAGTGAGATACTTGTTGCCAAGTCTGGCCAAGTTCATCAGCTCGGAGAGTGCTTCGCGGAACTTGTAGTCTTGTAAGAGGTAGCCAATTTTATCGGGATAGCCGTTCATCTCGGCGATAGTGGCCAGGTCGGCCTCGGTGAGGTCGTGCATGGCAGGCACCACACCATTATAATATTTGTGCGTCAGGACTAAAGTGCGGTTGACGAAATTGCCAAAGATGGCTAACAGCTCGTTGTTGTTGCGGTCTTGGAAGTCCTTCCAGGTGAAGTTGTTGTCCTTGGTCTCGGGTGCGTTGGCGGTGAGCACATAACGCAGCACGTCCTGTTTGCCAGGGAACTCTTCAAGATATTCGTGGAGCCATACGGCCCAGTTGCGCGAGGTCGAAATCTTGTCGTTTTCAAGGTTGAGGAACTCGTTGGCGGGCACGTTTTCAGGGACGATGTAACCACCGTAGGCCTTCAGCATACAGGGGAAGATGATGCAGTGGAACACGATGTTGTCTTTGCCGATGAAATGCACCAGTTTGGTCTCGGGGTCTTTCCACCATTTCTCCCAATCCTCGCCACGTTGTTCGCAGATTTCCTTGGTGTTGGAGATGTAGCCTATGGGTGCATCGAACCACACATACAGCACCTTGCCTTCGGCACCTTCAATCGGGACGGGCACGCCCCAATCAAGGTCGCGGGTAACGGCACGAGGCTGCAAGCCACCGTCAAGCCAGCTCTTTACCTGACCATAGACGTTAGGTTTCCATTCCTTGTGGCCTTCGAGAATCCACTCGCGGAGCCATTGCTCGTATTGGTCAAGGGGCAGGTACCAATGCTTGGTCGGTTTCTTTACCAAAGCCGCGCCACTGAGCTGTGAGTGCGGGTTGATGAGTTCGTCGGGACTCAAGGAAGAGCCACATTTTTCGCATTGGTCGCCGTAGGCGCCTTCGGCACCACATTTCGGGCAAGTGCCGACGATATATCTGTCGGAAAGGAATTTCTGCCGTTCGGGGTCGAAGTATTGCTCGGTCTCCTTCTCATAAAGTTTCTTGAAGAATTCTTGGGCCGTGGCACGGTGCATCTTCGAAGAGGTGCGCGAATAGATGTCGTAGCTGATGCCTAATTCCTCGAACGATTTCTTGATGATGGCATGGTAGCGGTCCACGATGTCCTGCGGCGTGCAGCCTTCCTTTTCGGCTTTGATGGTAATCGGCACGCCGTGCTCGTCGGAACCACCGACAAACAGCACATCCTTACCGCACATTCGCAGATAGCGGACATAGGTGTCGGCGGGGATGTAGACGCCGGCAAGGTGACCGATGTGGACAGGGCCGTTGGCGTATGGCAAGGCCGTGGTTACTGTGTAACGCTTGAATCTGTTGTCACGAAATGAGCAGTGTTTGTTCGTTGATTCCATAGATGTTAATTTTTAAAAACGGGTGCAAAAATAAGGATATTTGTTGAAATGCCGTATCTTTGCCGCCCGAAATCAACGAACAATATATAAAAATGAAAAACAAACATATTCTCATGGCCGCCATTCTCCTGATGGCAACACAAGCCTTCGCCCAAATTACGGGCAAGTTTGGCACCTATTACGACCAACGTGAACTGCTCTTCGAGGCCATGCCGACCTCGGAGAATGACATCATTTTCCTCGGCAATAGCATCACCGACGGTGGAGAGTGGTTTGAGTTGTTCCAAAACCCCAACTGCAAAAATCGTGGCATCAGCGGCGACATCACGCTGGGTGTGCTGAACCGTCTTGAGACTATCACCAAAGGCAAGCCTGCCATGGTCTTCCTTATGATTGGTACCAACGACATGAACCATGGTTATAGCAACGACACCATCGCCCTCAACGTGCACCAAATCGTGCAACGTATCAAACAGGAGTCGCCTCGCACCAAGATTATTGTGCAGAGTATCCTGCCCACTAATGACTGCTACGGCCTCTTCACGGGCCACACCAAGCGCTATGCCGATGTGGCTGTCATCAATGGGATGCTGAAAACGATGGCGGACGAGGAAGATGTTGAATACCTTGACCTCTACAGCCGTTTTGCCAACAATGAAGGTAAGATGAATCCTGAGTACAGCAACGACGGTCTACACCTCAACGCCAACGGTTACTTGCTTTGGAAAGACATCGTTGAAGACGAAATCGGCCGACTGCCTCAGCCTGTCCGCAAGAGCAAGGTGCCGATCTGGCTCAACATGAGTCCAGGTCTTAGCATATCCAATTGCTACGATAACGGCACCGTTCCGTTTAGGTATGTTGGCTTAGGCGGCAACCTCCGTTTGGGTGCTACTATAGAATGGCGTCGTTGCCATGTACAGACCGAGACCTCATTCCTTGGCAGTATGTTTCTTGCCCTTGATGGTTATGCCATCGACATCGACAGCCGCACGGAATTTCTCTACCGCTGTTACGACAGCAAGCGCAATCGCTTCCACGTATGGGCTGGTGGCGGCGTACAGACCTTCTACGATGTCAAGGCGATTTCTTCGTTGATGAATGCTGCAGCAGGGGTCTCCGTTTTTTATAACGTTTGCGCCGAAAGCATGGTGCAGCTTGACTTCGCCTATATCCGTGGTGGCTCCCACAACCTTCTCTCGGCATACTGCAAGCTGAGCTTGCCTCTTGCTGGCTTGGTTACCAGACCAGGTTATGCCTATCTCGACAACTACAATAGCGATATCAATACAGCTAACACTATTTTGCAAGACTATGAGGTCTTTGGCAAGTGGTTCCCCGGAGCCACTACAGACATTGGCCTCTATTTCAACTTGTTAAACGGCAATCGCATCGGCCTCAACTACCGCTGGGAGTACCTCACGACGCGCCATAAAGGTTTCTACCGCTACGACAACGCCATTCACTCCATCAACCTCAACTTTATGTTCAACCTTAACTGATTACGGCCATGAAAAAACTACATGTCTTGTTCCTTTTATTAATTGGCATCGCCGCGGCTTCGTGTGAGCGCGCCTTCATGGAAGCTGATGAACCCGCCAATCCAGTCAATGTGTTCGATTACCTATGGAACAAAGTCGACCAGCAGTATGCTTTCTTCGATGTGAAGGGCGTCGATTGGGACTCAGTTTACGAAGTCTATCGTCCTAAGGTAAGCGATGGTGACATGCATATAGACAGCCTCTTCCAGGTGTGTGCCGCCATGCTTAACACCTTGCAGGATGGTCATACCAACTTGATTTCCAAATTCGATGTGTCGCATAACGATTCGGTGTACTATAGGATGTATGCCGAAAGAAACATCAATACCGAGGTTGTGGTGCTTAACTACCTGACTGTCAACTATCATACTACGGGCGGCTTTGCCCATAATGCCATTCGTGACGGTGAGGTGGCTTATATCCGTTACAGTTCCTTTATGGATGCCATTACAGAAGATAATCTTTCGTATCTTCTCGACCGCTACAAGGACTGCAAGGGCTTGATTCTCGATCTGCGTCAAAATGGCGGAGGCAGCATCGACAATATCCGGCAGTTGCTTTCCATCTTCGACAACCATGGACAGCCTCTGTACCAAACACAAATCAAGTCGGGACCAGGCCACGATGAGTTCAAGGAACTGACCACTGTCTACGCCGACAGCACTGACTACAGCGATCCTTTCACCGAGGAGCCGTATACCAAGCCTGTGGCCGTGCTCATTGACAGAGGTTCCTACAGCGCCACCTCGTTCTTTGCCATTTGCACGATGGCTTACCCCAACATCCGCTTGTTTGGCGACTACAGCGGTGGTGGTCTTGGTCTACCCAATGGTGGTGCCCTGCCCAACGGCTGGACCTATCGTTTCAGCATCACCCGCACCATCGCTCTCGATGGAGGCAACTACGAGAACGGCGTGCCGCCTGCGGAGCGCGTCATTCTCGACCCCGCCTGCACCGCCCAAGGCATCGACAATGTGATTGAAGCCGCAGCTGATTGGATCCTGCAATAGTTGCCAGTTGATAGTTGCCGTTTTGCGTCATTGCGAGCGGAGCGAAGCAATCCAGAGGGGAACCTTTCTTCCTAGACCGCTTCGTGCTTCGCAGTGACGCAAAGCGTATAAATGGGGAACAATAAAAGGGAGGAACCTTCGTTTAAACGACAATATTAAACCATTTGAATTGAGATGAAAAACCATTTTCTTTGTCGGTGGTTTATCGCCATCGGCTTTTTGTTGGTCTGCGTGCCAGGTCTTGCCCAAAAGCGAACCATCAGCGGTTATGTAATGGATGCCGCTAGCAAGGAGACCCTCATCGGGGCGACCGTCGTTGACAAGAACTCAGGGAAAGGCTGCGCCACCAACAACTATGGCTTCTACACCCTCACCCTCGAACAAGGTCGAGTCGACATACAGGTGTCGTACGTGGGCTACACCCAACAAAACAAAACTCTCGATCTGAAAGAAAACCTCAGCATGAACTTCATGCTTGAGACCAACACGACTTTGGACGAGGTGGTGGTGGAAGCCACCCGCTCTACGGTAAATGCCCGCAGCCCGCAGATGAGCGTGGTGGAGCTGCCTGTGCAACAAATCAAGAGTATCCCGACCTTGTTTGGCGAAGCCGATGTGCTGAAGGCCATACAGTTGCTGCCTGGTGTGCAGAATGGCTCGGAAGGCTCGGCGGGCATGTATGTGCGTGGCGGCGGCCCAGATGAGAACCTGCTGCTCTTGGACGGTGTTCCCGTCTACAATGTCAACCACGCGCTGGGTTTCTTCTCTGTATTCAATCCCGACGCACTGAAAAACGTCACTTTATATAAGGGTAGTTTCCCTGCCCATTTCGGTGGCCGATTGTCGTCGGTGGTCGACATCCGCATGAAGGAAGGCGACATGCAGAAATACCATGGCAACGTAAGCGTCGGCTTGATTTCGTCGAAACTCAATGTCGAAGGTCCCATCGTAAAGGACAAGCTGTCGTTCAACCTCTCGTTCCGACGCACCTATGGCGACTTGCTCATCAAACCTGCCTTGTGGATAGCCAGTGCCATGAATCCTGAAATGAGCAAACTGAACACGGGTTATAGTTTCTACGACCTTAACGCGAAACTCAACTGGAAAATCTCCGATAAAGACCGCCTTTATCTGAGTTTCTATACGGGCGACGATGGCATTAATTTCGGGGTTCGATACAAGGACTATGAGGTGGACGATACGCAATACAATAACAACATGGGCATCAAATGGCGCTGGGGCAACAAGGTGGCTTCGTTGCGTTGGAACCATGTGATGTCGCAAAAGCTTTTTATGGATGCCTCGGTCAATTATACTCAGTATCGCCACCACCTTGGCATGGATATGAGCGAAGAGACGATCTACCATTACGAGGGCCAGACGTTCAACGTCAAAGACGAGTTCAATATGGCTTACAAGTCGGGCATCAACGACATCACCGCCAAAGTCGACTTCGATTACACGCCATTGCCCGTCGGCGAAGATGATTGCTGGAAACGAAGTCGAAATAGATACTGTAATAGGTGCATCGAACGTCTATGCCCATGAGACCGCCCTTTATGCCGAGGACAACATGACTTTTGGTGACATCTTCCGCGTGAATGCAGGTTTGCATTACTCCACCTTCACCGTTGAGGGCAAGACTTACCAATCGGTGCAGCCGCGTCTGAGCGCCAGCGTGATGTTGGCTTCCAACCTGTCGCTCAAAGCGGGCTATGCCTACATGACGCAATATGTCCACCTGCTCTCCAACAGCAGCCTCAGCCTGCCCACCGACCTTTGGGTGCCTGTCACCAAAAACATCGTTCCGATGAATGCCCATCAGGTGTCGTTGGGTGCCTTCTATGAGTTGCCTAAACTGTTCGACATTTCCTTGGAAGGCTACTACAAAACCATGGACAACCTGATTGAATATAAGGACGGCGCCTCGTTCTTCGGCTCGTCCGACACCTGGGAAAACAAGGTCTGTATGGGCAGAGGTTGGGCTTACGGCATAGAATTTCTCGTGCAACGCAGCTTCGGCAAAACGACGGGTTGGATTGGCTACACATGGGCACATTCCAAGCGTCAGTTTGACCGCGAAGGCATGGAGATCAACGGCGGCAAGGCGTTTCCCGCCAAGTACGACCGTCGTCACGACATCAGCATCACAGTGCAGCATAAGTTCAGCGAACGCTTCGACCTCAGTGGCACTTGGGTCTTCAGCAGCGGTAACTGCGGCACTTTAGGCACACAAGTCTACGAAGGCTTGATGGACGAATGGGGCTACATTCCCTCCATCAACGCCTTGGAACGCAACAACTTCCGCATGGGTAACTACCACCGCCTCGACTTGAGCGTGAACTTCCATAAGCAGAAGAAACACGGTATTCGCACTTGGAATATTAGTGTCTACAATGTGTACAACCACAAAAACCCGTTCATCGTCTACACCGATTATGGTTGGGATGAAGCCACACAAACAGAAAGGAAACGCCTGATGCAGGCGAGCCTGTTTCCG
>CADAPW010000173.1 GCA_902789915.1 uncultured Bacteroidia bacterium
ATTTCGTCTGCAATTTCCTTCACGGAATCAAGGCATTGACCTATCTTCTGCTCCTCGTTGAAGGTGATGATAACGACCGATAGTGTGTTCATGCGTTTAAGTTTTAGAATCTCCAATTGGCACCAAGAACAAAGATGCGCCGGTTGCCTCGAACGTCTTCTACCCAAAACTCCTGCGACTCTTCCGACTCGAATGTGGTTTCCATCTCTTTTTCCAGCAGGTCGCGACCTTCAATGAACAAAGTGAATCTCCTGAAGTCTTTCTTGATTTGAATGTTGAGTTCGCAGTATTCTTTGAAGAGGGTGAAGAATGTGGCCACGTTACTCCGGTAATGTGCATCTGCACCTACGCTCCAGCCCTTGCCCAAGTTGGCAGATATATCACCCATGAGTGTCCAATAATATGAATCTTTGATGGCACCGTCGCTCTTGGCTTTGCGTCGCGATTGGTTATAGGATACGCCTAAATTGGCCGTGATGATTTCTCCATGCCACCCCAGTTTTTCCGAGACTCCAACGGTACGGCTGTCTGCCGCATTTAGCCATTTGAACACCTTATACTGACGACCTCCGATTTCCTCATTCGACCATGTTTGATCTATCTCGTTGACCACGCGGGTGTAGGAGACGGCCGTTTGTGTGACAAAGCGATTCTGCTTGAATTCGTACTCAAGCGCATAGCGTCGTGTTTGAGGCGATAAAAGCTGCTCATTTCCCCGATATAGTTGGTCCAGATAGCCGGCGGTTCTGTCATACCAACAGACTTTAATGTAATCTGGATGGGTGACGCTCATCTGGTTGGTCAGGTTGATCGAATGCTTGGGATTAATGTTCCACTTTATGTTGGCTTTTCCTACAGGATATACCCCTTTGATTTTCAATGGCTGATGGTGGGTGTCATCGTTCAGGCGGCGTCCGTACACCTGACAGGCATAATCGGCATGGGCTTCGATGTTCTTCCACTTAAAATCAGCGGCCAAAAATGGCTCAACCCTGAAACTCAAAAAATTGAAATTTTCTCTCAAGTTGGCTGAGTCTACCCAGATACCATCCCCATCTGGCAATATGACAAAGGTGGCACCGCTGTTGTGATCTAAAGCATGTCTTGTTGAAAGACGGAGTCCTGGTGTGAGTTTCAGCTGGACTTCTCCGTCTATGAGGGTGTTTTGCAGATGGATGTCACCGTCGAGATCGAAATCTGTGCTGTTTGGGGTGATGCGGTATTCCCAAATATGTGCCTCGGCATCATCAATATCTACTGCCGTTCCTCCTTCCACTTCCTCACCTGCCTTGAACACAGTCCAGGTGTTGACTTTATCGCTGTGGATGGTATGGAAAGCTACCGAACTCCGCAAGATGTTGCGCCCTGAGTTGTAGCTCCTGTAGGTTTGAAGTCCCGTTTCCAATTTCTGCTCATCCAAGACAGGAAGTTCATAGTAGTATGAGAATTTCTCCATCTCCTCAACATCACCGTCAAAATTCAAGGTGTGGTTGCGGGCTCGGTCGTTGGTGTACTGATACAGAACCCATGATGAAATCTTTCTGTTGGGTGAGGGTGTCCAAAGGAAGTCTGACCTTAGTCCTGTAGTGAGGGGCTTGGTGGTGGCGGCTTTGTAGACGATGCTCATCCGCTCGTTCTTGTATTGTAGACGGGCATTGTCGGTGGTGTTGGGTTCCCAACTTTCATATACTCTGGCGGTCCAGCTGAATTTATCTGTCTGGTAATTCAGACGAACTGTGCCTTCCACAAGTCCGTGAAACATGGGAGCATCGTCATTGACAACGCTGCCTTTCATTCCTCCGAGACCGCCGGCTATATCCACACTGCCAGACCATTGCGCCAGTAAAGGCATACAGCTCAGCAGAAAGACAAAGCAAATAAAGAAACAGCGGACTCTTTTCATGGCTTATTTATTCTTCTTTTTTATTGTTGCTGTCATCGTGAATCAGATGCACATCGCACTGCGGGAACGGGATGGAGATATTCGCGGCATTGAGTGCCTCGTAAATCACTTCCTTCGAGCGGTCGACGTAGCCGATACGTTCGGCGACCAGCACATACTGCTTCACGGCAACGTCAACGGAACTGTCGCTCATGTCACTGACAACCACTTTGATGCCATATTTTGGGTCAACGATGTCGCGGCCATATTTGTCCTTGGTGAGCATCTGCTGCATGGCTTCCACCAGCACTTCGCGTACTTTCTTGATGTCGGTTCCGTAGGCCACTCCGACGACGATCTTAGTGAACTCGTAAGAATTGTTGCGGGTAAGGTTGTTGAAGTTCTTGCCGAAGAGCGAGGCGTTGAGGAAGGACATCTCCGTGCCGTCAAGGGTCTCCACTTGGACGAATTGGTAATTGATGGCGATGACGCGTCCGCGAACACCATCACATTCAATCCAGTCGCCTACGCGCAATCGACCGCCCATCAACTGGATACCATAGATGAAGTTGTTGAGGATGTCCTTGAGGGCGAGACCGATACCTGCCGAAAGACCACCAGCCACTAGACTCAGGGAGCCGATGGGGATTCTCCATACGGCGACGACAACAACGACGTATGCCATCCAAACCAGGACACTGAGGATGCTATTGCCTAAGGACAGGTTGATTTCATTGTCGCGGATGGAGGTGCGGTTGTGCTTACGCATAAATGAGGCGTAGCGGAGGTACTGGTAAATGGCGTGAATGGCACGGTTGAAGTAACGCAGGACAAAGAACAGAATCAAAAGACCGATGATGCTTCCACCGGAGATGCGAAGCGTCTCAAACCCATTCTTATCCACCAATTGGATGAAAGGATCGTTGAATATCTTTACATATAAGTCATTAAAGTCAAAGACATTCAAGGACATGCGAACGCAGAACGGCAAAGAGAGCAACAGCAGTGAGGGGATGGCTGCCTGCCTGATGAAGTCGTAGAACCAAGTGGCGCCAAACAACAACGACTCGCGGTCGTTGCCCGACACGTAGGTAATGCGTTCGCGCATGGCATCCACGCGTTTGTTCAATCTCTTTTCCTTGTAACGGCTCATCAAATCTGCAATACAGACGATGGACAGCAACATTGCGAGTTGGAAATACCACCAGATCAAGACAAGCAAGGCCGCAAATGTGTAGCCAAAGAAGGCAAAACCAAAGGCGATGAGATAAATGGCCAGCGAAATCCAGCCCAAAGTGCTGTCGATGGGCGTGGCTTTTCCGCTTTCCCTAATACAGAAAAACAACTGTCGCAGTACAATCAGGAACAAAATAGGCGGGAACATGAAATTCATCAGCCTATCCGGAACGAAGGTAACGCGGCAGGCAATAATGACGATTGCTATCAGGAAGGTCGGGATATAAAGCCTGAAGCCGTTTCGGATTTGGTCAGGTTTCACACGCAGCAGCAGAGAGCCTGTGATGGCAATGAGCAGCCAAAGGAAGGTGTTGACATGCCTGACGCTCAACTCTACATACTCTTCACCATGCCAGGCGAAACCTATCACAAGGAAATATACAATGGTGCCCGCAAATATCGAGAATAGCGGCAATTGTTTCTTGGGAATAAAACGTCTCCGCTTGAAGATTCGGGAAAGCAGTAAAACAATCAGCGAGGTCAAAATCCAAGCGATAATCAATGCGACCAGTTGGATGCCAAGGATAATCACCAAAAGAGAATTGACACCCTTGCTGGAAAGACCGCCCCAAAAACCACTGTCTTCTTCTGCTCCTGCCGGAACTTCTGGGCTGACAGCTGTAGAATCGGCAGGCAGGTCATTATCATCATCAAATTCGTGGAAATCATATTGCCCGCGCAGATCCGACATGACATTGCCCCAATAGTACTTAGGGTCGGCCATGATGTCCAAGAACGGGGTCTGTCCATCTATAAAGACGTAATCTTCGAGTTCTTGGTATTTGGATTGGGCATAGTTGTAGGTCTCCTTCATGCGCAAATAGGCTTCCTGATAGTGTGTGCTATCCTCTTGCACCATGGCTCGGTTTTCTGCATACAATTTCAGGATGTCGGAGGCGCATCGGATGCAGGAGTCACGGTAGATTTCTCCTTCCGCATCCAGGATAATGGGTGACGATAGCGTGTCCCTGACAGCAATTCGGATGACTTCTTTTTCCAAGGCGGAAGCCGTGTTGGAGAAATAGAGGTCGAGGGAATCGTTGTGGTACAAAAGGCTGTCGGGCAGGATTTCTATCTCGATTTCCTTCATCATCGGAGGAAGTCGTCGGAGGGCCTCGATGAGACGGGCATAACGGTCGATTTCGTTGTCCAGACCATGTACAATGCGTTCGTAAGGCTTGATATCCTTGTTGAAATTGTTATATTCTGAAGATACTTTTTTCAAGGCGTATGCCAAGTCAAAAGTCATGTTTTGCTCTTGCGTATAAAGCAGGATGGAAAGCTCGTTTGACTTCGTGATCATGTCCATCAGCTTTTGATGCTGACGTTCGTAGTCGTCGATGAAACGCTCTTGCGCCTCTGAACGTTGGA
>CADAPW010000174.1 GCA_902789915.1 uncultured Bacteroidia bacterium
TGGATTACCCTCCAAACCCACAAGAACGTGATGGCCGTGGCCTCGCTGAAGGAAATGTCGTGCATCATCCTCGTGAAAAACCTCATGCCCAACGACGAAACCATCGAGCAGAGCAACGATGAGGATTTGCCCATCCTGCAGACCAACCTTCCCACATACGAGATTGCTGGATTGGTTTATAATCTGTTACACTAAACTCAGCCAAAAGGGCAATCCTTCCCTTTACCGTCATTGCGGGCTTGACCCGCAATCTCCTGCACAAAAGGATATTCCTATGTGTCAGGAGATGGCGGATGTTCCTCCGCCATGACGAAAAAGGCTTAAGAAAGTCGCAATAGAGAAAACATGGAATTAAACGCATATAGAGCCGACCTCCACATGCACACGGTGCTATCGCCGTGCGGCGACCTCTATATGAGTCCCTCCGCCATCGTCGAGCAGGCCAAGAAGCTCCACCTCGACGTCATCGCCATCTGCGACCACAACACCACACGTCAGGTAAAAGTGACGCAAAAGATAGGCCGCGAAAACGGCATCTTCGTCATCGGCGGCGTCGAAATCACTACCCAGGAAGAAGCCCATGCCCTCGCCTACTTCGAGAACGATGATCAATTGGACAAATTCCAGGAATTTCTCGATGCCCACCTCCCCCACATCCCACTTGACGAGGAAAAGTTCGGCTATCAACTCATCGTTGACGAGAATGAGGAAGTAGTAGGCGAAGAAGAATGGCTGCTGTGGAGCGCACTGGATGCCGATTTGGACCAACTTTATGATGTGGTGCACGAAATCGGCGGGCTGTTTGTTCCCGCACACATCAACAAGCCCGCGAGCAGTTTGGTGAGTCAGTTGGGCTTCGTGCCGCCCGACATCAAGGCCGATGCCTTGGAAATCTCGAAGCATGTCACTAAGCCCGACTTCCTGAAGAAATATGCCTATTTGAAGAAGTTCAACTTCACCAAGAGCAGCGACGCCCACTTCCTGCATATCATCGGCGAGGTACATTGCGTGTTGCACATGTACGACAAGACCTTCGACGAGTTCCGCAAGACCCTGCACGGCGAGGACGGACGCTATATCGACACTGAACCCAAAGAAAAACTACAACTCATATTCGGATGAAAGAACTATCAATGCATGTCTACGACCTAATGGAAAACTCGACGGCGGCCAACTCCACCCTCGTCGAACTGACCATCCGTGACAGTCTGAAAGATAACATATACGCCTTCACCATCAAGGACAATGGCAAAGGCATGACGCCCGAGTTTTTGGCCAAGGTGACCGACCCTTGGACGACTTCGCGCACCACACGAAAAGTCGGTCTCGGTCTTCCTTTAATTAAGATGAACACCGAGAACGCCGGTGGCGGCATGAAGATTGAGAGCGAGGTCGGGAAAGGCACTGTCTTGAACTTCTGGTTCCAGCATGACCACCTCGACCGTCCCCCGATGGGCGACTTGGCTGGCTCGTTGGTGATGCTGTTTTCGGCGCACGAGGACATCCATTTCATCTACAAGCATATCACCGACGACGGCGAGTTCGTCTTTGACACCGACGAGATTAAGGAAGCCCTCGACGGCATGTCGATGAACGACGTCAGCATCATGAAATACCTGAAGGAGATGATTCAGGAGAATTTGGAGGAGATACATTATAATGATTAAGACGGCCCTTCGACAGGCTCAGGGACCTGCAAAAGCTAAGGTCGTTGAGCCTGTTGAAACGCCGACAACAATTCAATGATTAAACAATCAACAACTCAACAATACAATGAAACTCAGAGAAATATCTGAACTTTTGAACGCCACGGTGCGTTGCGGTGAAGACCGTTTGGACGAAGAACACGAAACCGCCTTCGCCTCCGACCTGATGAGCGACGTGCTCACCCTCGGCGACTACAACCCGGTCATTTTAACCGGTCTCTGCAACATGCAGACCATCCGCACCTGCGAGATGGGCAACCTCGACATCATCGTCCTCGTCAGGCGCAAAAAAGCCACCGAGGAGATGATCGAAGAAGCTGAAGACGAAGGCATGGTGGTCATGGAAAGCGACTTCTCCATGTTCAAGGCCTGCGGACTGCTCTTCCAAAACGGGATGCAACCCATTTTTTAACCCTAGTCTAACCTAAGACTAACCCAAGACTAACCTAAGACTAACCCAAGACCAGCTAAAACCCTATTCCATGCACCTAGAATACCAAGTATATGAAGCGGACTTCGTGAACGCGGGAGCCGCATCGAGCGCCATCAAGAAGACATTGAAGCAGCTCAACATCAGCCCTCAAATCGTCAAGCGGGTGGTCGTCGCCCTCTACGAGGCCGAGGTCAACGCCATCGCACACGCCTACGGCGGCATGATTTACGCCGACATCGAACCCGACAAGATCATCCTGAAGGTTGAAGACAAGGGACCTGGCATCCCCGACATCGCTTGGGCCATGCAAGAAGGCAACTCCACCGCCTCGCCCGAGGTCCGCAACATGGGCTTCGGCGCCGGCATGGGACTGCCCAACATCCAGAAAAACGTCGACAAATTGAATGTGACCTCCACCGTTGGTGTCGGCACCACCGTTGAGATGGAGGTCAATTTTACATAGGAATTTGCTTCGCAAAGAAATCTGTCAAAAATCAGATTATAATCAATCAAAAATCAAATTTCAACTACCACTGATTTTGTAAGATTTTGAAAAACAGATTTTTGTATGATTTGGCTGCGCCGAATGCAAAGCATTTCTACACGAAGTGCATCGCACAAACAATTCAACGATTCAACAAGCAACAATTAAACGATATGGAAAAGACTCCTTTCTTCCACGCCCTAAAGATAGACGAAGACACCTGTATAGGTTGCTCGCATTGCATGAAGATCTGCCCCACCGAGGCGCTTCGCGTGCGCGACGGCAAGGCTGTCCTTATCCCCGACCGCTGCGTCGACTGTGGCAACTGTTTCAAAGTCTGCCCAACTCGCTCCATATATATCGAGCAAGACGATTTCGAGGACATCTTCAACTATCCCATCCGTGTTGCACTTGTGCCTGCTGTGTTCATGGGACAGTTCCCCAATGAAATCACCGTGTCGCGCATCTACAGCATCCTTAAGGATTTGGGATTCACCTATGTCATCGAAGCGGAGTCGTCCATACCTGTTTATACGGCGGCCAAAAAGAAATATGCTGCCGAAAATCCCGACATCAAGCCGCTGATTTCGACCTTCTGTCCGGCCATCGTGCGCCTGATTCAGGTGAAATTCCCCGGCCTCACGGAAAACCTCATCCCACTACGCGCTCCCATTGATATTACGGCCATGTATATCCGCCGAAAAATCAAGGAGGAAATGGATTTGAAGGACGACCAAATCGGCATTTTCTATATTACGCCTTGTGCGGCCAAGATTGCGGCAGTGAAAAACCCCGTGGGCGAAGAGAAGTCACTGGTCGATGGCGTCATCAACATGGACTCACTCTATAATCGCGTCTACCACGAAATCAAAAAGCAAGGCCATGGTTACAAGGAGCAAAAGCTGCCCGTGTCGCAACTCTCTGCCGATGGCGTATTGACCTCATTGACCAACGGCGAGCGTCGCCTCTCTGATGCCAAACACTCCTACTCCATCGACGAAATCCACAATGTGATCGAGTTCTTGGAGAAGGTTGAGAATGAAGAGATTGAAGACGTCGATTTCTTGGAGTTGCGTGCCTGCGACCAAAGTTGTCCGGGCGGCATCCTGACCTGCGATAACCGTTTCCTCATCTGCGAGCGTGTGTTTAGTCGTGCCAGAAAAATCGCCGATCGAGAGCGCAAGGGCGAACAAACCAAGGACCATGAGCTGGAGGAAGAACGTAACTACCTTATGCGCAACATGAGGGTGGGTGAAATCAAACCACGTAGCATGCTTGTCCTTGACGACAATATTGCCGTGGCTTTGGAGAAGATGAAAAAGATTGACGAATACCGAGCACGCCTGCCCCAGACCGACTGCGGCATCTGTGGCGCGCCCACCTGCGACGCCTTGGCCCGCGATATCGTCTGCGACAACGCCGAGCTTACCGACTGCGTCTTCATCCAGCGTAACCTTGAAGCCCGTGGCAACATGGATGTGCAGGAGTCACTAAAAATCATGGAATTGATTTGGGGCAAAGCCAAGATGAACGATTATGTAAAGAACAAATAAACCAGCAAAAGAGACAACAAAAAAACGACCGCCCTCTTCAGAGAGCGGTCGTTTTGCTTTCAGCAAGTGAAGGGATTATTCGCCTTGTTGGGCTTTCTCTTGCTTTTCAAGGTTTTCCTTCAGACCAGCCAGAACTTCGAGGTCACCGAGGGTGCTGTGCTCAATGTTGTCATTGATTTGCTTCACAGTACGCTTGGCTTGCTTGGCGGCCTTGTCGGCGGCCTTTTCCTCTGCGCTCTTGACTTCCTTCTCTTCCTCTACCTTAGGCAGGGCGAGAATGATCTTC
>CADAPW010000175.1 GCA_902789915.1 uncultured Bacteroidia bacterium
ACCAAGGCCAAGACCATCGAAGGCTTTTTGGGAAAAGAATATACGGTGAAGGCAAGTCAGGGCCATGTGCGCGACTTGAACAAGAACACTTTAAGCGTCGACATTGAGAACAACTTTGAACCCGAATACGAAATCCCTGACGACAAGAAAGCCCTTGTCGCCGAATTGCGCAAACTGTCGAAAGCCGCCGACACGGTGTGGTTGGCATCCGATGAGGACCGCGAGGGAGAATCCATCTCGTGGCATCTTTACGAAGTGCTCGACCTGAAGAAAAAAGACACCAAGCGTATCGTCTTCCACGAAATCACCAAATCGGCCATCACCAACGCCATCGAAAACCCGCGCGACATCAACATGGGTCTCGTCAACGCACAGCAAGCCCGTCGTGTGCTCGACCGTTTGGTTGGTTATGAGCTGTCGCCGCTGCTTTGGAAGAAGGTGAAACCCGCTTTATCTGCCGGACGTGTGCAGAGCGTGGCCGTGCGCCTCATCGTCGAACGCGAGGAAGAAATCAAGAACTTCGTGCAAGGTAGCGCCTACCGTGTTACGGCACAGTTTGTCTTCACCAAGGACGGACAGGAGTACAACCTCTTTGCCGAACTGCCGCACCGTTTCGAAAACGAGCAAGAAACCAAAAATTTCTTGGAATCATGTATTAATGCCACCTATAAGGTCGACAGCATCGAAAAGAAACCCACCGTGCGTTACCCTGCTCCACCGTTCACCACTTCGACGTTGCAACAGGAAGCTGCCCGTAAGCTGGGCTTCTCGGTCGCCAACACGATGCGCATCGCCCAGCAGCTGTACGAATCAGGTAAGATCACCTACATGCGTACTGACTCTGTCAACCTGTCGAGTCTCGCTTTGGGCATGGCCAAGAAGGAAATCGAGAAAAACTATGGCGCGGAGTATGTGAAGACCCGCCAATATCACACCAAGGCGAAGGGCGCACAAGAGGCCCACGAAGCCATCCGCCCGACCTATCTCGACCAACCCTCCATCAAGGGTACCGCTGACGAGCGCCGCCTTTATGAACTGATCTGGAAACGCACCATCGCATCACAGATGGCGGATGCCCAGATGGAACGCACCAATGTCAACATCGGCGTGTCGACCAATAAAAAGCAGTTTGTCGCTACGGGCGAAGCCATCCTCTTCGACGGCTTCCTTAAAGTCTATCGTGAAAGCTATGACGACGCGACGGAAGAAGATGCCGCCATCCTGCCACCCATCGAAGTGGGCACACCCCTCGAAATGGACAAGATGGAAGCCCAGCAACGCTACACGCGTCCGCCGTTCCGCTACAACGAAGCCAGCCTTGTCAAGAAGATGGAAGAATTGGGTATCGGCCGTCCTTCGACCTACGCTCCCACCATCTCCACCATCCAAAAGCGCGAGTATGTCACCAAGGGCGACGTGAAAGGCACGCCTCAGGAGTTCCAAATCATCACCCTGAAAAACAACAAGATTTCCGAAAAGAAAGGCAAGGAAACCATCGGCACCGAGAAAGGCAAACTTATGCCTACCGACATCGGCGTGCTGGTCAACAAGTTCCTGCTGCAATACTTTGAGAGCATCATCGACTACAACTTCACTGCCAATGTGGAGAAGGAATTTGACCAAATCGAAGAAGGCCAACGTGAATGGAACACCATGATTCGTGATTTCTACCAAGGTTTCCACAATCAAGTTGTCTCCACCACCGAAAACTCGGGCAAGTTCAGCGGCGAGAAGCTGCTCGGTGTTGACCCTGCCACAGGCAAGAATGTGTATGTGAAGGTGGGCCGTTTCGGTCCCGTCGCGCAGATTGGCGACACCGATTCGGAGGAAAAGCCTCGTTTTGCCGGCTTGAAGAAAGACATGAGCATTGAAAGCGTCACTTTGGAAGAAGTGTTGAAACTGTTCGACTTTCCACGCATCCTCGGCGAATATGAGGGCAAAGAAGTCGTTGTTGCCGTAGGTCGTTTCGGACCATACATCCGTCATGACAACAAGTTCTATAGCCTCGCCAAGACCGACAACCCAGCCTTGGTGGAAATCGACCGTGCCATTGAAATCATCAATGAGAAACGCCAGAAAGACCTGGACAACATCATCCTCAGCTTCGACCAAGACCCTGACCTTAAAGTGTTGAATGGTCGCTTCGGGCCTTACATCAGCTACAAGAAGAGCAACTACAAGATTGCGAAATCCATAGACCCGGCCAAGCTCACATACGAACAATGCTTGGCCATCGTGGAAGACCCGAAGAACGCACCGAAGAAAAAAGTGGTGAGGAAAAAGTAAGAAACGGAAAGACGGTGAATTTTTCGCCGTCTTTTGTTTATATCTCACAATTTCTTATTTTTGTAGCCGCTAACAAAACATGGTATTATGATTTACGCTTCCATTAGAAAAATCAAAGACGCAGAGGAACGCAACAGGATTATCACCAAGCTTCAACTGCTGCGCAGCCAACTCGACAAGGAGATTCCCCAAAAAACGGCCAACAACACTTTGTTGCTCGCCACGTGGAACATCCGTGAGTTTGGCGACAACCGCAAGCCTGAGAGTCTATATTATATCGCAGAAATCATCAGCCGTTTTGATTTGGTGGCCATCCAAGAAGTGGCAGGCAATAAAAAAGGCCTTGAAAAAGTGATGGCGCTTTTGGGCAAGGACTATAGCTATATCGCCACTGACAGCACAGAGGGAAGCGCTGGTGGACAAGAATGCATGGCTTTTGTTTTCAACACTAACAAAGTCAGCTTCAAGAATATGGCCGGAGAGATTGTTTTGCCCAAAGACAAGCTGCTTGAGGGCCTACAATTTGCGCGCACGCCCTTCTGTGTTTCATTCCAAGCCGGATGGTTCAAGTTCAACCTTTCCACCGTGCACATCTATTATGGAAAATCAAGCGGCGTTGACCCGCAACGACTGAAAGAAATAGAATGCATTGCCAAGTTCCTTACCAAACGCGCGACAAAGGAGAATTTCAACTATGTGTTGTTGGGAGACTTCAACATCAACAAAACCGATGGAGATTATATGAAAGCCTTGGAAGACAACGGCTTCTACATCCCCAAGGCCATCAAAAACCATCCTACTGATTTGGGACAGACCAAACACTACGACCAGATTGCCTTTAATCTTCAGCTTACCGACACCATGAAGGTGTTCCAAGAAAAAGAGCAGAAGTCAGGTTCGTTCAATTTCACCAAGTCCGTCTATACTGAAAGCGATTTGCCCGCCTATCTTCCTTTGTTCGAGAAGAAATATGTGGAAAACAAGACCGACAAGCAGATTATGCAATACTACAAGACGAAATACCGCACCTTCCAGATGTCGGACCACCTGCCGCTGTGGGTGGAACTAAAGGTGGACTTCAGCGAACAATATCTCGAAGACCTGAAGCAAGGCGCCACATCCAGCGAACTACCTAACATCGAATAAAACCTTCAAATCTTGAATCTTGAATTTTGAATTATAAATCTTAAATCTGATATAAAATGGAGAAAAAAGACCTTTTGAAAGACGTTGTCGAACATATCGACATCAAGAAGTATGACTCAACGGAACTCATCAACGCCATGCGCAAGATGTCGTTCACCTCGCGCGACACCGCCCGCGCCGCCGACATCCTATGCCAGATGATTGCGGAGAAGGACTGCACCAACATCCTCACTATCGCTGGCTCCACCTCGGCCGCCGGCTGTATGCAGGTGTACGTGGAGATGGTCAAAAACAAGATGGTTGACGCCGTCGTCAGCACGGGTGCCAGCATCATCGACATGGACCTCTTCGAAGCCCTCGGCTACAAGCACTACATCGGCACGAAGGAGAACGTCATCCCCGACACCAAGCTGCGTGAACTCTACATCGACCGCATCTATGACACCTTCATCGACGAGGAAGAGCTGCAGGCCTGCGACCAAGCCACCTGCGACGTGGCCGACACCCTCGAGTGCCGCCCCTACAGCAGCCGAGAGTTCCTCTATGAGGTCGGCAAATGGCTGGCCAACGGTCACGGCGTGAAGAAAGAAAGCCTCATCCAGACCTGCTACGAGTGTGGCGTGCCGATTTTCTGCCCCGCTTTTAGTGACAGCTCGGCGGGCTTCGGCATCGGCAAGCATCAGTGGCTCCGCAAGAAAGCCGGCAAGCCCTACGTCAGCATTGACTCGGTGGCCGACTTCCTCGAACTGACTGAAATCAAGATGAACAGCCCTCAATCAGGCCTCTTCATGGTCGGTGGTGGCACACCCAAGAACTTCGCACAAGATACCGTCGTTTGCGCCGAAATCCTGGGTCACGAAGTGCCCATGCACAAATATGCCATCCAAATCACCGTTGCCGATGTGCGCGACGGCGCCTGCTCATCGTCGACGCTGCTCGAAGCAGGCTCATGGGGCAAGGTAAGCGAGGAGTTGCAACAGATGGTCTATGCCGAAGGCACCACCGTCATCCCCGCTATCGTCAGC
>CADAPW010000176.1 GCA_902789915.1 uncultured Bacteroidia bacterium
CCGACCTTTATGTGCACGCCAGCGACATGGAGAGCGAGGCTATCTCGTGCATCGAAGCTTTCGCCACGGGTCTGGTGCCCGTCATTGCCAACTCGGAAGTCAGCGCCACGCCCCAGTTCGCTCTCGACGGTCGCAGCCTCTTCAGGGCCGGAAGCCCCAAGGACCTTGCTCGCGCCATCGACTATTGGCTTGACCATCCCAAGGAGCGCGAGTATATGGGGAAAATCTACGCTAAAGCGGCCAAAAAGTACAGCCTTTCCAACTCGGTGCGCATGTTCGAGGACATGCTGAACGAAGAGATGGAAGACTGTGCGAAACATTCCTCCCAACCATAAAGCCACAAAAGCCATGAGACACGAAGCACCGAGATGGACGTTGCTAACTGTGCTGTTGGCGTTCTCCATTGCACTCCACGCCCAAGAACAAATAGAATACCTACCTTATGGCAATATGGACTCGTGGACGGTGCGTTACATCAAGGAATCCTTTCTGTTAGGTGGCAAAACGCGCACGCTATATGTCATCGCCAATACCGACACCATCCGCAAAAACAAACCCTACCCATACGACAGTGATGATTCACCCTGGGGAACGAGTAACGCATACGCCAAGGTGTGTGGGGTGGAGAAAGCCGCCGTTTCGGTCACCCCTGAGCGGCGTGGCAATGGTTATTGCTGTCGCCTGGAAACCACGCTTCAAACCGTGACAGCCGTTGGCATCGACCTCAAGGCTCTTGCCACAGGCAGTATGTTCACCGGCACCCTTCTTGACCCGATGACGCTGGAAGGTTGCAAAGTACCGATGAAGACCATTGACATGGGTATCCCATTCACAAAACGCCCATCGGCTCTAATGCTTGATTATAAAGCAATCATACAACAAGACTCGGCCATGGTGCGCGCTACAGGTTCCAGAAAAGTGACCAGAATAGAAGGGCGAGATGAAGGCGAAATCGTTTTATTTCTGCAACATCGTTGGGAAGATGCCGAGGGCAACATCTTTGCCTATCGGGTTGGCACAGCCTCAGAACGTATCACAAAAAGCATTTCCGAGTGGCACAATAACCATCGTCTACCCATTCGTTACGGTGACATCACCCAATCTTCCGACTACAAATCATGGGAGAAACTGTCTAAAAACCGCTTCATGGCACGCAATTCAAAAGGAAAGATGGTTCCAGTGCAAGAAGTTGATTATAAAGCGGATGCAGCACCCACCCATCTGATTCTGCAAATTTCGGCAGGCTGTCAGGAGGCGTTTACCGGCTGTCCAGGCAATGTGGTCTGGTGCGACAATATTCGTCTGGTATACTGATTGTTTCCATCTTTGAAGATGACTAGTACCTGCCATCAAGTTCCACAATCTCAATAATGCACTTTTTTTAGTGCACAATACTATAAATATTGCACTTTTTTTAGTGCATATTTAGAAATATTTGTAATTTTGCGGCAGCGTTACAAATACAACTACCATGATTGATGATGTTTTAATCAGCTTTATGCGCGAACAACTGGCGATCACAAGCCTTGATTTCGTGCGATACCTGTACGCTGAGATTGACTGGTCGCTGCGGATGTTCGGAATTGTCGGTCCGCGCGGAGTCGGCAAATCGACCTTGGTGAAGCAACATATCCTATTTGAAAAAGACAACCAAAAGGCTCTTTATGTCTCGGCCGACCACAATTATTTCGCCCAACACACCCTTTTGGAGGTAGCATCGGAATGGATTAAGGAAGGCGGCACACATCTTTATATCGACGAAATTCACAAATATGAAAACTGGTCAACCGAGTTGAAAAACATCTACGATGGACATCCTTCATTGTATGTGGTCTTCACTGGCTCTTCGGTGCTCGATTTGCTGAAAGGTCAGGCCGACCTGAGCCGTCGTGCCGTGATGTACACGCTACAAGGGCTCTCGTTTCGCGAATATCTGGAGATGTTCCACGACATAAAAATGCCAAAATACAGTTTGGAAGAGGTCATCAACAACAAGGTGGTTGATACCATTTTGCCACATCCGTTACCGCTGTTCCGACAATATTTGCAGGACGGATATTATCCTTTCAGCAAAGAAGGAGCCTTCAGGTCAAGGCTCGACCAAATCATCACACAGACTCTTGAGTCGGACATCCCTCAATACGCCTCGCTTTCGGTCTCTACAGGACGCAAATTGCGCCGGCTGATGAGCATAGTGGCACAAAGTGTACCTTTCAAGCCAGATTATTCAAGCATAGCCAATGCCATAGGTGTCAGTCGCAACGTGGTGCCTGATTATTTTCTTTATATGGAACGGGCTGGAATGATAGGCCAGCTGCGCGATGAAACAGGCGGCTTACGGAGTTTAGGCAAAGTGGAGAAAATATATCTGGATAATACAAATATCATGTATGTGCTTGGTGCAGACAGTGCCAATACTGGGAATCTGCGAGAGACTTTTTTCTATAACCAGACGAGGGTTGTGAGCGATGTCATCTCATCAAAAACTTCAGATTTTGTCATCGGCGAACACACTTTCGAGGTCGGAGGTAAGAAAAAAGGCCTCAAACAGATCGAAGATGTTCCCAATGGTCATCTCGTGAAAGACGACATCGAGTACGGCCATGGCATTTCAATTCCGCTATGGACGTTTGGGCTGCTGTATTGATTGCAACATGCCCGTGGCTTGAACGAAATAAAAACCTTATCTTTGCCGAAAATTAGAATTTATGTATAGCCTAAACTATAAAGTAACCACCAGCACCTGCGATAGCGAGGGCAAACTCAAACTGTTTTCCGCCCTTCAGATGATGCAGGACTGCTCGGAGATGTGGATCGACAGCGAGCCACAGGTAAAAGAATACTTCGCCCAAGAGAATATGGCGCAACTGCTGGCCTCAAGGCAGGTGGAGATTATGCGTGTGCCCGATTTCAAGGAAGAACTGACCGTGACCACCTCGGTCTACGGCATGAAGCCCATGTTCGGTTTCCGCAACACCTTTATTTATGATGCCGAAGGTAAGCCTTGCTACTGCACCTGGAGCATGGGCGCTTTTGTCGACAAGGCCAATGGCAAGCTGAAGCGTGTGGACAATGCCGTGGCCAACTCGCTGCTCATCGAGCCGCAATTAGAGATGAACTACAAAGACCGCCGCATCATCCTGCCGAAAGAAGGTGGAAATCAACTCTCGCCCATCCAGGTGATGCGTGCCGACATTGACTACAACCGCCACGTCAACAACGCCAACTACATCCGAATGGCGATGGAACTGCTTCCTGAAGATTTCATCATAAAAGGCCTTCGCGTTGAATACCGAGTGGCCGCCAAACTGGGCGACAGCCTCACTCCTACCCTTTTCCAGATCTCAAACGGCTTCATCATCGAATTAGCTATTGGAAGCGAGGCGAGCGCTATTGCGGAGTTTACATCTTAGCATCATCTTCTACGGCTAAGACATCAACAGAAAAGCCACTGTGGCTCAAGAATCCTATTGGCAACGCAATGGCTTTTTATGGGAGGGTTTGTTATTACATCCCCATCAGCATCACTCGCTCCTCTTTCTTGAATCCGAATTTTTCATAAAAAGCGGGCAAGACACCCTCGCGGGCGGTAATGAGATGAAAACCTACGATGCCTTGCGCCTTGAGGTCGGCAAGGCATTGTTCCAATAAACGGCTGGCGATGCCTTGTCGTTGGTATTGGGGCGCTACGGCAAGGTCGTTGATCTCGAAGGTGCGGCCATAATGGAACAGCATGGAAGTGCCCAAAATGAAGCCTGCCACTTCTCCATCCACAACACATTCCAAACCATAATGCTGTTGACTTTCAATCAGCTCACGGACATGGATGGTAGCGTCTTCCACCGACCAGTTGTCATTCCACGGCTCGCCCGAAAACGCAGCCGCATAGATGGCGCCATATTGGTTCAAATGCTCAATAGTGATGGGACTGATGATGAGGTTTTGCATAAGGGATATTTTTCGGCAAAAATAGGGGTTTATTGCGAATAATCGTACCTTTGCACAATCACAAAGGATAACCCACCATGGCAAGCAACCCCGACTTCGTTCAATACATCGCCGACCAATGTGCTGGTGCGGGCGAGATTACGGTGAAAAAGATGTTTGGCGACTACGGCATCTATTGCGACGGCGTCATCTTCGGCCTCATCTGCGACAACCGCTTCTACCTAAAACCGACCGAAGCTGGCCGCTCGTTGCTGCGCAGCGTCGAAATGCGTCCGCCTTACGATGGCGCGAAAGACTATTTCTTCATCGAAGATGTGGACGACCGCGATTATTTGTCAGCACTTGTCTGCGAAACCTGTAAGGCATTGCCACAGCTGAAGTCGAAAAAGAAAAAAAAATGAAATAAATGAATTTTTCTCTTGACTCTCAATGAAACGGAAAAGCGGCCACCTCCACTTCCCCGACACATCCACCTTCGACCCGTTTATGGAGCAGCCGAATTGCGAAACAGATAAATCGGAATTTATGAGTTTCTTAACAGACTTTTTTAAAAAAGACGCCAATAATGTCAAGTTGATTATCCCTGAAGATGATCTCGTTATTGCTTCTAGCACACTTAACGGATTACCATCTGTTATAGTTCTAAATACTGCTCTTCGGAAATTCAAACATAAAAACATTTTTGGGTGGACATGCTCTCTATGGATGGAATTTAAAGAATTGGCTGATAATGAGATGCCTACTAGTGATGAAAGCCAATTGGTAATAGAGTATCTTGAAGGTATTTCCAAACAGATTATTGGTGACCCAGTTCATCCTAATGCATTATTCCTTGCTAGAGAAACAACTAATGGCCATTGCAGAATGATTTGGCAATTGTATGACCCTAAACCTGTTGACTCTTTACTGAAAAGCATCATTGAAGAAAAGTCATATCCAAGAGAATTTGAATACAAAATAGAATACGATACAAAATGGAAGGGTGTTTCTTGGTTCCTTAAAATCAAATAACATAGATTATCGATAGTTGATTCCAATTTGAAAGCCAATTGGTATCATTCCAAAAAAGAAGTTATTGTATGGCAACGATCATAAGAAAAGAAGAACGCGATTTCCAGCAGCATCCTGGAAGGATGGACGGTTGGCGTCTGATGACGGATATGTCCCGACAGAAACGGGGTTTGAATCCACAGTATTTGAACTTTGATATGCGGGAACTGCCTCCTCATCAATATAATTCGGCTTATCACTTCCACCGCTTTGCCGAGGAACTATTCCTGATGCTGACAGGTAGTGCCACACTCCGCACGCCTGAAGGATTGACTGAAGTGCATCCGGGCGACATGCTTTTCTTTGAAGCCGGAGAAACAGGAGCACACCAGCTTTACAATCACACCGACGAACCTTGCACATATCTTGATCTACGCTCATTTATTGGTCATGACGTTTGCGAGTACCCTGATTCCGGAAAACTTATCCTAATGCCAACGGCAGAGACCTTCTGTAAAGATGAGCAGCACGCTTACTTCGAAGGGGAGCAGGGAGTGGATACTATCTGGAATAGGCTGAGTAGGCAATAACGACTAAATTCCTATTTATAAAGATGGATTTGAATAAAATTATATTTCTGATGATGCTTTGCATCCCGATGTTCGTGGGAGCGCAGACGCTGACTTTCACAGACCACGAGCCGATGGGCAACATGCGGACGCAGGTAACTCGGCAGTTCTTCCGCCTTGTAG
>CADAPW010000177.1 GCA_902789915.1 uncultured Bacteroidia bacterium
CATGTTCGTCCAAAAGACGAGCACCGTGTAGTTCTTTTCCCCTTTGATTTCCGGGAAAACGGCCTGCATATCGCTTAACTTGACCGTATAGCCATCCAAAGGCACGGAGGTAGTTGGCGGAAACTCATCAAATTGATGGTTATAGTTCCAATTCAGGTTGAAGCCTAACGCGGGCGGACAGTAGCAATTGACGTGGAAGGAGACGAGTTCATTGCCATGGAAGTACATGATTTTCAGCGGCTGGTAGAGGTTTTTCATCTGCATGGAGTCCGCGCCGAGTTCGCTCACTTGCCGGAATTGTTTTTCGTCGCACACCAAGGGCGTGAAAGCAAAGTCCTTTGGCAGTTTCTTGTAGAATCTCTCGCATTGCTCAGCATCGTAGCCGTTGATTTCGCGGAAGCCGAAGAGCATGGGCATCAAGGTGTTGCAGCCCGTGAAGGTCAGCAGAAGCCCAAACAACAAAACCCATCTGCATCTTTTCATGGCTCAAGCATTTTCATCGTTTCTATACTCCAGAATATCCCCCGGCGTGCATTCCAATTCGCGGCAGATGGCATCTAAAGTAGTAAGGCGGATGGCCTTGGCCTTGCCCGTCTTGAGGATGGAGAGGTTGGCTTGGGTGAGGCCGATGCGCTCGGCCAGCTCGTTGGAGCGCATCTTACGCTTGGCAAGCATCACGTCTAAATTCAAGATAATCATAGCGTCAGATGGTTAAATTGTTTTCCTCCACCGCATCGGCGGCCACTTTGTACATGAAGGCGAAGAAGAGCAGGAAGAAAGGCATTATGATGTTGTTGGCCTGAAATTCAAAAACAAAGTTGTCCTGATAGAGAACCACATGGTTCGTCCAACAAAGAATATAAACAAAAAACACTAATGCAAGCCAAAAGAGCAATCGGACATTGGATTGGGGGAAAACTGAGTTTTCTTTTATCCCCCTCAGGATATTTATAACAACTTTAATCCACATGCCAATCATCAAAAAAGAGCTAAGGACATAAATTATAAAGAATCCTATTTTCCGTGCGTGATGTTGTGCCCAGTCAATATCATTAACCCCATTGAGTAAACCAATAAAATGCACAGCCATAACAATGGCATAAATAATGCAAAATGCAAGTGCCACATAGCAGCACAAACGGATGTTTTTTTGAGTTTTATTTTTCACGGTTGAGTATTTTACGGTTAAAAGATGCCGTAAAATTACAACTTTTTATCGAAATACAACGACTATTTCTCGATATTTTATTTTATTCCTTTCCATTACCATCGGCCACGACGCCATTAATTCGCAGCACCATTTTTGGTTTTTCAACATCATTTGACTTTACAATAATGGCTTTGGTGAACACGCCCGGTTTGCTCGTATTGTATTTCACCTTGATACTAGCAGACGCATTGGCTACCACTGGTTCTCTCGGCCATTCAGGCACTACACAACCACATGATGAGAACGCCGAGGTGATAAGCAATGGGGCTTTTCCTTTATTGGTAAAGTGGAAAACATGCTCGGCATTTTCGTTTTGCATAATGGTGTCGAAATTAAAAACAGTTTCTTCAAATATAATTTTCGGACCGCATAGATTTTGCGCCCTCATTTGCAAAGTGATGGCAAGAATGATTGTTGCAATTATGATTAATTTCTTCATGGTTTACTTATTTTGCTGTTGTTTTTTCATAATTGGATTTTGCTCTTAGAAGTTCTGAATAGTCGCCCAAGTTGTATGTTTCATAAACGATTTGTTTATTTGGGGATATGAGATAACAGTATCCGAGCGAAGGAATATTGATAACACTACCCATACCGTTTGCCATATAAGTAATATCACTTGTACTGGTTTTTTCTGTAATTGAAGCTATCAATTCTGCATTGTTCGAAAGATGGTTTATTGCCATTATCTTTACTCCTTTATTCTCAAGCCAATAATAGCCCAACGAGTCCTTCTCATGCCCCAATTCCTTCAAATGTGCAATACAAGGAGAACAATTAATGCTCCAAAAGTTGAGCAAGATCCAGCCTTCTGTCTCCGCAATTGAGGTTTTTCTCCCCTCAATTTTTACTAAGGGATAATTGAGCAAATCATTTGTCATTATTTTGTTATTTGAATATGAATTGCTTAAAGGCGGGTTCTCACTATTATAGCGACTATATTTTTTATACTTAGGATTGTTAAAATCAAGAATTGAATCCAAATACCACTGTTGATTTAAAAAGGACATGTTTCTTACACACACATAATCCTTCCGATTTTCATATTCAAGGGGATACCGAACAGCATAAACGCTATCCATTATCCCAGTCCTTTCATCCACAAACCAATCAACCTCATCATAAACAGGCGTTCGTTCACCTGTCTTCCGATTATATGAATATGCGGTATTGGAAACACCATGAAACTTTAAATACGGTTTGTCTTTGATTGTTAGTATTTCCTGATTCGTCACATCTACAACCAAATAGTTTAACAGACCTCTGCGCATTGTTTTTTGCATTGGATAGAGATAATAACTCAAAAAATAGAATATATTAGGGACAAATTGCGCAATTCCATATGAGCGATAATCGTCCCAAAACACCTTTTTATTGTCATACCATGTTATTTCCTGATTATCATGGTTTATTTCAAGATATTTATTCTTGTCCATATAACACGACTTAATAATCCTCCCTCCATCTTCGGACAAAGTCTCACCAAAAATGGCAGAATTATCCCCATCATAGTGTAAAACAACACGATTATGAACCTCCCATAATTTTATATCATCTTTATAATGTTTCTGTTCAATTTCAAAACTCACCCAATCATAGGTGGAAACGAAATCCATAGCAATGGTTTCGTACTGCTTTCTTTGCCCTTTGTTAGCCATTAATCCAAACCATACCATGAACACTATTAGGATAACGAGCAACAGCAATATCCCCACAACCCTTCTCTCTTTTTTTCTGGTTTTTCCCATAGTTTGATGTTTTTTTTCGAAAATAAAACATTTAAAAGACGCAAGGATATGTATAAAATCGACACTGGATGCATCTCTTTTTCACACACCCCTGCGCTAGAAAAAAAATCAAGCAAATAATAATCTAATTACTTTAACTACACTTACTGCACTTGAACCAATAGAAAACCATGGGGAAACATCTTCTAAGCATTTTCCGCCTTGGTTATCTCTACACGGATTACAATATGCATTCCAAAAACTACCACCTTTAGTACATTCTAAGGCACAATCCTCTCTCCTGCACCAAAGAAATATTTTGGGCAAGTTATTTGAGAACTCTAGTTGGTCTATCTCGGTAGTGACAAAGTTATCACCATTAACACTAACCTTGTAGTATTTGTTCTCATGTCTAAAGCCAAACTCGTAAACGCCTGTAGTAATAGATGATTCTGCATAATAATTTGTTACATTTTGTCGAACCTCCTTTTCTGTAAAGGCTCGCATCAACCACATAGTATAGGATGTCTCCTCTTCCGTATCAAGTACGGTGATTTTGACTTCAGGAAGCACTGACTGGTTAAGCGGTACACTATCCAACATCTGGACGGTTTCAATCACATATCTATCTTGAATAGTTTTAGTGGTCGTTTCCTCATTTAGTTTTTGCTGCAGTTCAAGTACATCAAAATGATAGATCATCTGATCTGTCGAAGGGTCAAAGGTCGCAATAAGTTTACGACTAGTTTCTTCAGTTGACTGTTGGGTTAAATTTGTTTCCTTTTCCTTATTGCAAGCGATTATGGTTGCTGCCACCACTGCGAGAGCGAATACTCCCATTAAGATTCTGAACTTTTTCATTTTTTTAGTTCCTTTCATTAATTTGTTGATACTTAGTTTGTTTTGCTTCTTTTGCAAGCTTTTCAGCCCACATTTTTGGTGTCATGACGCTGCAAATATACAAATAATTATCGATTTACAATAATTTTTTGATGGTTTTTTTATTTTTTTTTCGATATTCGACAAAGAAAGCACTCAAAAGACGATGTACATATTTTGCATATAGAAAGGAATAAGGAGACAAAACGAAGACTAAACTTACATTATAAAAAACTAAAGCAAGCCTTTCATCAAGTGGCAAGCCTTATTTCCCCTTCTGCTTCTCGTAGTTTGCCTTGGCTTCGAGGAGTTCGGAGTAGTCGCTTAAAAATCGCGGAAAAAATTCCGCAGTTTTTAAAGAAAACGAGGAAATAATTCCGCAGAATTTTAAAAAATCGCGGAAAAAATTCCGCGTTTTTGAAAAAATATGTATTTTTGCGACAAAATTGAATGCCTTATGGAAAGCCTATACGAACTATTCTACGCGAAACTGAACGAAACCCCAACGGGTTTCCAACGTTACCTGTTTGACAGAATCAACTGGAAAAACCGCATGATTGCCGTTTTGGGAGAACGCGGCGTGGGGAAAACCACCCTTCTGCTACAACAACGCCCTGTATTTCAGCGCAGACAACATCTACTTTGCCCAACACACCTTGTTCGACACCGCCAATGAGTTTTACCGCAAAGGAGGCACCAAACTCTATATCGATGAAATCCACAAATATCCTTCATGGTCAACGGAACTGAAGATGATTTACGACAACTGCACTCATTTGCAGGTGGTTGTCACCGGCTCATCCATCCTCGACCTCTACAAAGGCACCGCCGACCTTAGCCGAAGGGTTATTCCTTATCATCTTAAAGGCCTGTCGTTCAGGGAATATCTGGCAATGAACAAAGGCATTGTCTTGCCTCCCGCTTCATTCAAACAAATCCTTGAGCACAAAGTCACTTTTCCCGAAGGCGAGAAGCCCCTGGCCTTGTTTGACGACTATCTGAAAACAGGTTACTATCCTTTTTGGAACGAACCCGATTTCACGACCCGACTGAATAATGTCATCAACCTAACCGTCGAAAACGACATTCCCGCCTACGCCAAAATGAATGTTTCTACAGCTCGGAAACTCAAGCAGTTGTTGTTCATCATCTCACAAAGCGTACCTTTCAAGCCTAACTATACGGCCATTGGTGCCGCCATGGAATGCGACCGCGGAAGCGTTTCCGACATGGCCTACTACATGGAAAAAGCTTGCCTTATCATGCAACTCAATCATCCTGACGATGGCATGAAGAATTTTGGCAAACTTGAAAAGACCTATTTAGGCAACACCAACTTAGTTTGCGCCTTGTCGGAAAACAAGCCCGACATAGGTAATCTTCGGGAGACATTTTTCTTGTCGCAAATGCAAGTCAACCAAAAAGTCTTCGCGTCCAAAGTCTCTGATTTTCTTATTGATGGTAAGACCTTCGAAGTCGGAGGAAAGAGCAAGGGGAAAAAACAACTCGCCGAAGTCAAAGATGGCTTTGTCGTGAAAGATGACATTGAATACGGCTATGGGAACATCATTCCACTTTGGCATTTTGGAATGAATTACTAAGTCCGTCCCAACCTTTTTCAAAAAACCGCGTGACATTTTGTCAGTTTTTTGTATTTTTGCCGCTCAATTCAAAACAGATGAGCGAATTTAGATTACATAAAAGACACGAGACTGCGAGACACGAGACATGGAGCTTATCCCGCGTCACTAAGTCCCGTGTCCCGAGTCAAAAAAGAATGAAGTTTAATATTTAACGGTAACATACAAAATGAAAATCTCTTATAACTGGTTGAAACAATACGTCAACTGCGATTATCCGGCCGAAAAGGTCAGCGAGCTGTTGACCTCCACGGGCCTCGAAGTGGAAGACCTCGAGCGTTTTGAGTCGGTGAAAGGCGCCTTGCGTGGCGTCGTCGTGGGCAAGGTGCTCACCTGCATCGACCACCCCAACTCCGACCACCTGCACATCACCACCGTCGACGTGGGCGGCGAAGAACCCCTGCACATCGTGTGCGGCGCACCCAATGTGGCGGCTGGACAAAAAGTGCTTGTAGCCACCATCAATACTGAACTTTGGATTGGCGACGAACACATCGTCATCAAGAAAGGCAAGATCCGCGGCGAGGTATCGGAAGGCATGATTTGCGCCGAGGACGAGCTGCAACTGGGCACCTCGCACGAAGGCATCATGGTGCTGCCCGACGACTATGAAGTGGGCAAACCCGCCTCGTTCTATTTCCCTGTGGAAGAGGATTATACGATTGAAATCGGCCTCACCGCCAACCGCAGCGACGCCACCTCGCACATCGGCTCGGCCCGCGACCTCGTGGCCGCCCTCAACCAGCGCGAGAACACCACAAAATACCACCTCATCCGTCCCTCAGTGGATGACTTCAAGGTGGAGAACCACGACAACGACATCGACGTGGTCGTTGAAGACACGCAAGCCTGTCCGCGTTACTCGGGCGTGACCGTCAGCGGCGTGAAAGTCGGCGAGTCGCCGGCATGGCTGAAAAACCGCCTTGCCGCCGTCGGCATCCGCAGCATCAACAACATCGTCGACATCACCAACTACGTGCTGATGGAAGTCGGCCAGCCCATGCACGCCTTCGACGCCGACAAGATCACGGGCAAAAAGGTCGTGGTGAAATGCATGCCTGAAGGTACGCCTTTCGTCACCCTCGACGGTGTGGAACGCAAGCTCAACAGCCGTAACCTGATGATTTGCAATGCCGAAGAGCCAATGTGCATCGCCGGTGTGTTTGGCGGACAAAAGTCGGGCGTGACCATGGAGACCACTAACGTCTTCCTCGAGAGTGCCTACTTCAACCCCACTAGCATCCGTAAGACCTCCAAGTTCCACGGCCTGCAAACCGATGCCTCGTTCCGCTACGAGCGCGGCGCCGACCCCAACATCACCCTCTTCGCCCTGAAACGCGCCGCCTTATTAATTAAGGAGTTAGCTGGCGGAACGATTTCTTCCGAGATCAAGGACGTGAAGAACGGCGACTTCGCCCCTGCCCGTGTGGATTTGAAGTTTGACTACCTGAACAAAATGGCCGGCAAGGTCATCGACCCGACCCAAGCCGTCAACATACTGAAGAGCCTTGAGTGCCAAGTCGTTGAGCAGGACGACAAGCACGTGGTCATCGACGTGCACACCAGCAAGGTCGACGTGACCCGTCCCGCCGATGTGGTCGAGGAAATCCTCCGCATCTACGGCTACGACAACATCGAGATCCCGAGCCGCATCCACGCCTCCATCAGCCGTGCCACCAAGCCCGATGCCGACAAGATGCAGCAGAAGATCAGCGACATGCTCGTCGCCAATGGCTTCTACGAGATCATGAACAACTCGCTCACCAAGGCTGCCTACAGCGAGGCCTTCCCCGCCTTCGACCCTGCCCAGAACGTGAAGATTCTCAATCCTTTGAGCAGCGACCTCAACGTGATGCGCCAGACCCTGATGTGGGGTGGCTTGGAGAGCATCGCCTTCAACCAAAACCGCAAGGTCAGCGACATGAAATTCTTCGAGTATGGCAGCGTCTACTTCTTCGACGCAAGCAAAGTCGGCGACGAGACCAAGCCGCTCAAGCCCTATAACGAGCACACCTGCCTCGACCTCTTCCTCACCGGCAACAAACAAGCCGAGTTGTGGAACGCCCCAAGCAAGGCCATCGACTACTTCGACCTGAAAGAATACGTCATGGGCGTGCTCAACCACTTCAAATTCGACTTCAAGGCCTTGGAAGCCAAGGAAGCCAACCTGCCGCATTTCGACTATGCCACCACTTATTGCGTCGATGGCAAGGAGATTGTCACCCTCGGCAAACTCAGCAAGAAGACCTTGAAGCACTTCGACCTGAAAAAAGACGTCTACTACGCCACCTTCAACTGGACGGTGATGATGCAATGCCTGGCCAAGGCCAAGGAAGTGCACTTCGAGCCGCTGTCAAAGTTCCCCGCCGTGCGCCGCGACCTCGCCATGATATTCGACAAGAACGTCACCTTCGACGAGGTGAAACGCGTCGCCATGGCCGCTGAGAACAAGATCCTGCAGTCGATGAGCCTCTTCGACGTCTACGAAGGCGAGAAGATTCCAGCAGGCAAGAAACAGTATGCCATGAGTTTCGTCCTGATGTCGCCCACCACCACCCTCACCGACAAGGTGATAGAAAAAACTATGGGGAAGATCCAGGGCGCGTTTGAGCAGCAGTTGGGAGGAGTTCTTAGATAATGCTGAATGTAGAATGCTGAATGCTGAA
>CADAPW010000178.1 GCA_902789915.1 uncultured Bacteroidia bacterium
GTGACCGCCGACACGATGAACTTCGCCCTCAGCGATGACGACTGGGCCGACTTCATCAGCCTCACCGACTTGGTGTACGACGGCTTCTCGCAGCGCCTCCTCGAACTCTATCCCAAACTCGGCAAGTGGGATGTGCGCATCTGCTGCCTCTCCAAGAACGGCTTCTCCAACCAGGTGATTTCCATCCTCTTGGACACCCAGACCGAGTCGTACTACCGCCGCAAGACCCGCATCAAGCAAATGAAGATGAACCTCGCTGAAGACACACGGACTTTTGAGGAAATTGTCAATGCTGTATGATGCGCTTCGCGTCATTGCGAGGAGGAACGACGAAGCAATCCATAATAAAGAATTAAATAAGTAACAATCAAATAATTAGAGCTATGAAAAAGTTAGTATTAACCTTAGCAATTTTGGCTGGCTTCGCCCTACAAGCCTTGGCCTATGATTTTGAAAGCGTTGCCCCAACGGGACAGACACTTTGTTATTCAATTATCAGCGACTCTACTGTTTATGTGGATATGGTTTATTATGGTGTGGAAGGTGCAGTGGAGATACCCGAAACCGTTTCATACAACGGAGTGGATTATCAAGTAGTAGGTATTGGTACGAATGCCTTCGCTAACCAATCGGGAATGACTTCAGTGATACTTCCCAATTCCTTGCTGTATCTGGCAGGTTTTAGGGGTTGCTCAGGATTGACTTCCATTGTGATTCCCAATTCGGTGATTTACATTGACGATGGCACTTTTGAATATTGTAGTGCTTTGTCATCGGTGAGTATCGGGAATTCTGTAACTCACATTTATGGTGGCGCGTTTTATGGATGCACCGCCTTGACTTCCATTGTCTTGCCTGATGCGGTCAGTTTTATCGGAGATGATGCGTTTTATAATTGCTCATCTTTGACTTACGTTTTCTTTGGGGCATCGGTGGAAACCATCGGAACTTATGCCTTCATCGGGTGCGGCGCATTGGAAACGATTGAAGTCTCGGAAAACAATCCGTTTTACAAGTCGATAGATGGCGTTTTGTTTGACCACAATGAGAATATGTTGCATTGGCGACAATGCGTTTATTTACAACACTCATATTGCCTCCGTTACGCTTGGCGAATCGGTAATCTCCATCGGTGCCTTTGCATTTAATGCCTGCATCAATTTGACGGAAATCAATCTGCCCAATTCCGTAACAACTATCGGTAATGCGGCATTTGCCGACTGCGAGGCTCTGACTTCCATTGTATTGCCCCAATACCTCACCGAAATCAACGCGACTGTTTTCAGCAATTGTTCGTCGTTGCAGCACATTGTCATTCCGAGGTTTGTGAGGATTATCAAAGACTCGGCTTTCGGCAAATCGGGATTGTCTTCGGTGGAGTTTGAAGGCGATATGGTGGAAAGTATTGAAGCGGCATTCAGTATGTGCGAAAACTTGACCTCCATAATGCTGCCCAACTCAATACAACGACTCAATGGCGGTGTGTTCGCCAAATGCAGCCATTTGGAACATGTGGTTTTAGGAAGCAACATTCAATTCATAGGAGGCTATGCCTTTAATGAGTGCGAAGCTTTGCAGACGGTAACATTTATGACCACCGTTCCTCCGCCTGAAGGCGGAAATTCATTTAATAATTGCAATGATTCTCTCAGGTTAATTGTGCCTTGTGGTGCGCGGGAAGCCTATGAGGGTTTTTATGAATATGTCAATTTTGTCGAGGAAGACTGCAACCAGCACAATATCAATGTTATAGGAGATGAAAACGGTGGACAAGTCGCGCTTTCGATCAATTCGGCGATGATGGGCGAGGAAATCACCTATTCCGTTGAGATTCAACCTGATTATGTGCTTAATTCGGTTGAGGTTTACAAGGCTGATGACGAAACCTTTAGGATTCCCGTGGCTGACAACAAGTTTGTGATGCCCAATTTCGATGTGACGGTAAAGGCGGATTTCGAGTATCTGAACATCGGCGAAGGCCAACCCGAATGGTACTACGAAATCCAAAGGGAAGATGGCGGCATTACCTACCAACATCTGGAATATGCCGCCGATACGACCGTCAGCGGCAAGGATGTGGTCATCATCATCCGTACGAACACCTTGTATGATAAGAATGAGCAATCCGAGGTGACGCGCGAATACCTCTATGAGGAAGACGGTGTGGTGTATTGGTGGAACAAGGATATGGAGGAGTTTACGCCGCTATACGATTTCGGGGCTGAGGCCGGCGATGAATGGGAGATCAAGGTGGGACTGGAAAGCATTACCATGCATGTGGACACTGTTGAGTATCAAGAATACGAAGGATGCCTGTATAAAATGCTGATTGTGAGCGATGAAAACGATCTCTTCAACGGCACCATCGTGTGCGGCATCGGCCACCTGACCAGTTTCTTCCCCGAAAAACTGATGAACCGTGGCAAGAACTTCCGCGTGGATGGCATGCGCTGCTATTGGCGCAATGGCGAACTGGTGTTCAAATACGGCGACCGTGACTGCGACGAGGTCTACGAAGAATGGCACAACGGTATTGAGGAAGACGGCCCTTCGACAGGCTCAGGGACCTTGACCGTTTATCCTAACCCGACCCATGGTGTCCTCGTTGTAGAGACGCGGCGCGCCACGTCTCTACCAGCGGCAAATGAATACCACATCACCAACCTCATGGGCCAAACCGTCCAAACGGGCAGCCTCAATGCTGAAACCCAACAGATTGATGTGTCCAGTTTGCCGCAGGGCATGTATTTCATTAGCGTTGGAGATATGACACAAAAATTTGTGGTGCGGTAATTGCGGTTCTGTAGGGCTGTCGTATTACGGCAGCCGCATTAGGAAACCCCCAAGCGGCTGCCACAGTGTGGCAGCCCTACAGCCGAAACGGAAAAACGAATAAACAAACAAAAAACGTCAAAACAATGAAAAACACTCTGAAAATCATGGTCTTGCTGCTGGTGGTGGCAGCCATGGCAACGATGACATCCTGCAACAAACAACCACAGGTCTATGGGAAATGGAAAATCACCGAAGTGTCGGTGACCATAGGTGGCGAGTCGTTCGATGACTTTGATGAGTTTTATAACGAGGCAGTGGTCGGACACACCGTCGAATTCAGGAAGGATGGAACAGCGATCGCAGATGATAATGAAGAGAATGGTGGCTATTATACCTTGAAGGGAGACAAAATGATTATAAAAGACGGCATCCATCATACGGTCAACGATAACGTGGAGATGCATGACATGACTGGCACCATCACGACTTTGACCGAAACAAATATGACCATCGACTTCCTCAATCCCGCTGAACTTAACGACATAGGGCAGGATGTCCATTCCATCATGGGATTCGTGAGGGAATGATTTATGGCAATAATGCAGTCTAAAACGCCCGAGAAGTGATTCTTGGGCGTTTTTTTTGTGTTTGTTACAAATCAACGACCTCCCAATGACCTCCTTTGTCGGGACCGATGCGGCGAAGCAACCCTTCTCGCTTTAGATGGGCAAGTTGCTTCTCTACACCTTTGGATGAGATGTCCACTGCTTGAGCCAAACCTGCCGTGGTGAGTTTGGGATTCTCACGTAGCATCTCAAGGATTTTCTCCCTACTTCCTTTATTTTTCTCCCTACTATTTGTGGATTTTCTCCCCACTTCATTTTGCGAATCAACAAAGGATTGGATATCTTGCTGAAGGTGTTCTCTGTTCGCGAATAGAGAACATTTGACTGCAAACGATTGAAATACAATATAATAAAACAAGGCTGCCGCAACCGCGACAGCCTCATTCATCATTCTTCATTGACTCCGTCGAATGCTTAGCATTTCATCATTCCGCATTCTTACTTGAACGCGTTCTCACTCAACCCCTTGCCACTCAAAGCCAAATCCTTCATGTAGCCAGGCACCTCCTTGCCGAGGTACTTGTCAACATACAACTTGGCGAGGTATTGGCCGAGCATGAAGCCGTGGCCGCGCAATCCAGTGAGGATACCGACCTCCGGGTCGACGATGTAACGCGGCTCGGTGTAACGACCAGCCCAGCAAGCCAAGAAGCTCACCTCGCCCAAGTTCGGAATCCACTCGGCGAAGACCTCGGAGACGATTTCCAAGAACTCCTTGCTGTTGTACTTGATGTTTTGGCGAGCCTCGTAAGCGTCAGTGTCAGGTGAGGCGCAGCCGATGATCTGGCCGGTGTGTGCCCACTGCTGACCGTAGACGGCGCTGAAGCCCTTGTAGTGACGGCGGTCGATGATCATGTCGAGCGGGCCGCCATTGGGTCCCATCATAGGCAGACGGCGCGTGATGAAGGCCTGGTGCTTCACAGGATAGAGACCTGTGTCGAGACCGAGCATGTCGTTGAACTTCTCGGCACCCCAACCCATCGCGTTGACGAAGTGGTCGCAGGTGTACTCGATGAATTCGCCCTCGTGGGTGCGTACCAAGGTGACATAGTGGCCGCCTACCTTCTGCACATGGAGCAGCTCGCAGTCCTCGAAATAGCGACCGCCTTGCTGCACGCCAATCCAGCGGATATAGTCGATGACGCGGCCAGGCGTGGCCTGCCAGCAGTCGCGGGTGATAAGGGCATGGCTGTAGGTGTCCTTGCTGTCGTCCCACAACGGCGAAATCTCCTTCTTGAAGTCCTTGCGCTCAATCATGTAGGCATCGCTCCAAGCGCGAGAGGCATCGAGGGAGTTGTAGGTGGCCTCATCGTGTACCAAGTTGACATAATGCGTCGGGTGGTAGTTGATGTTGTGCTCGGCCTGCATCTTCTTGAAGATCTCGTGGTTGTGCACGGCGATGTCGGCAATGTCGGGGTTGGAGAAGGCTGGACGGCCGCCACCGATGCAACGCCACGAAGCGCCACGACTGTAGTTAATCATCACGGGTTTCTTGCCGGCTTCCGAGAAGTAACGGAACAAGGCGCTGCCCGCGATACCGCCACCCGCGATGAACACCTCGACTTGTTCTTTCTTCACGCCGTTCATTTCGGGGAAGATGAAGGTTTCTTTGGTGTGTGGATTGTAGAGGTCGCCGAGGCTGACTTGGTTCGACAGCGGGGCACGCGGTGTGGCGTCGCCGACCAGTTCGATGCCGTAGGAACGCAGGATCTGACGGGCGCGTGGGATACAACGCTTGCCGCGGCAGGGACCCATACCCATACGAGTGATGTGTTTCAGTTCATCCACGGAGATGGTCTTACGGTTGCCGATGACGCGCAACACGCGGTCGAGTTTGATGTCCTCGCAATGGCAGACGTAGGTCTCGCTCTCGCCTTCGGCCAGTTTCTTGGGCGAAATCGGGGTGGTGAGTTCCTTGTTGGCGTTGTAGCGGTCTTTCAAGATGAAGCCCTTGACATCGGTCAACTCGAACACTCTGCTGGCTTCGCCAGAGGGGCGTGAAGAGCGGGCTTTCACGCGAGCCACGTTGGTCTTGTTCGA
>CADAPW010000179.1 GCA_902789915.1 uncultured Bacteroidia bacterium
ATCGGCAGCCATACCTTAGTGGAACTCAATGCAGCAGGACACGATACCGTCGTTGTCGACAACCTCAGCAACAGCAACCGCAAGTCGTTGGAGCGCGTTGAGGAATTGACGGGTAAGAAAATCCCTTTCTACGAAGTCGACATCCGCGACCGCGAAGGCCTTAACCGCGTCATGGACGCCCATCATTTCGACGCCTGCATTCACTTTGCCGGCCTGAAAGCTGTGGGCGAGAGCGTGGAGAAGCCTTGGGAATACTACGAGAATAACATCGGCGGCACATTGACACTGCTTGATGTGATGCGCAAGCATGGCTGCAAGAACATCATCTTCTCTTCGTCGGCCACGGTCTACGGCGACCCGGTCATCATCCCCATTACGGAGGAATGTCCCAAGGGTCACTGCACCAACCCATACGGCCAGACCAAGAGCATGCTCGAAGAAATCATGATGGACATGCAGAAGGCTGACAAGGAATGGAACGTGGTGCTGCTGCGGTATTTCAACCCCATCGGTGCCCACCCGAGCGGCCGCATCGGCGAGAACCCCAACGGCATCCCGAACAATTTGATGCCGTATGTCACCCAAGTCGCCGTGGGCAAACGTCCCGAACTCGGTGTCTTCGGCAACGACTATCCCACCCCCGATGGCACGGGCGTCCGCGACTATATTCATGTCGTCGACCTGGCGCGCGGCCATGTGGCGGCGTTGCAGGCCATCGAAAGGAATTGTGGTTGCGCCATTTACAATCTTGGCACGGGGCAGGGCTATTCGGTGTTGGATGTGGTGAAGACCTTCGAGAAAGTCAACGGCATCAAGATACCATACAGCATCAAGCCGAGGCGTGCTGGTGACATCGCCACTTGTTACTCCGACCCTGCCAAGGCGGAAAAAGAGCTGGGCTGGAAGGCACAATACGGCCTTGAAGAGATGTGCCGTGACTCTTGGAACTGGCAACGGAATAACCCCAACGGATATTAAAACAATACATACAATGAACTACAAAAGATCCATCATCATCACTGGCGGCGCCGGCTTTATCGGTAGCCATGTCGTCCGTCTCTTCGTGAACAAATACCCCGATTACAAGATTATCAACCTCGACAAGCTGACGTATGCCGGCAACCTGGCCAACCTCAAGGACATCGAGGACAAGCCAAACTATAAGTTCGTCAAGATGGACATCTGTGACTTCGATGGTGTTTACAAGCTGATGCAAGACGAGCACGTCGACGGCATCATCCACCTCGCCGCCGAGAGCCATGTGGACCGCAGCATCAAGGACCCGTTCACCTTTGCGGATGGGCACGCTGAGCCTGTTGCAAGCAGCGAAGCTGTATTGGGAGAGCCTGCCTGAGCCATATAAAATGAAGGTCCCTGAGCTTGTCGAAGGGCCGACCCACATAGACGGCGTTTCGACAGGCTCAACGACCTGCGTCCCTTGCCGCTTTTACCACATTTCCACCGACGAGGTCTACGGCGCCCTGGAGCTGACCGACCCCGACGGCATCATGCCGCCTTTCAGCACCAAGGCCAGCAGCGGCAAGCACCACCTCGCCTACGGCAGCAAGTTCTTCACCGAGGACCTGAAATATCAACCCCACAGCCCTTACAGCGCTGCCAAGGCCAGCAGCGACCACTTCGTTCGCGCCTTCCACGACACCTACGGCCTGCCGACTATCGTAACGAACTGCTCCAATAACTACGGCCCGTACCAGTTCCCCGAGAAGCTGATACCGCTATTCATCAACAACATTCGTCACCGCAAGCCGCTGCCCGTCTACGGCAAGGGCGAGAACGTGCGCGACTGGCTCTATGTGGAAGACCACGCCCGCGCCATCGACCTCATCTTCCATGAGGGCAAGGTGGCCGAGACCTATAACATCGGTGGCTTCAACGAATGGAAGAACATCGACCTCATCAAGGTTTTAATCAACACGGTGGACCGTCTGCTGGGTCGTCCCGAAGGTGCCGACATGGACCTCATCACCTACGTCACCGACCGCGCCGGTCACGACCTCCGTTATGCCATCGACTCCACCAAGCTCCAGAAAGAACTCGGTTGGGAACCGAGCCTCCAGTTCGAGGAAGGCATCGAGAAGACCGTCCGCTGGTACCTCGACAACCAGGAATGGATGGACAACGTGACTTCCGGGGATTATCAGAAGTACTACGAGGATATGTATAAAAACAGATAAAACCGCAAAAGGATATAGATTCTCTTCGGATTTAGAAGGCATGTCATACCGAACCTGGAAGGTGAGCGTATCTATGCCTTCTAAAGCCTCGGAATGACATATCCTTTTGCTAAAACCACATAAATGGACCAAGTAACTATCATCGACTACGACCGGATTTACAAGAACTTCATCGACGAGAAGTACTTGCACGACGGTCATGACGAATACTACTTCCGCAACCTACAGGTCAAGAAACCCGCTGGCGGTTGGCGTCATCTGCACTCCGACGAGATCGAACGTCTGGTGAAAAACAGCAACTCCGCCACCAATTGGGACGACATCTGGGTTACTGATGAGTTCGACACCAGCATGATTCGCAACAACCACTTCTTCGGTATGGTGCGTATTGGTCGCGTCACTCGTAAAGTGCTGCAATACCATGACTTGCGTGTTCCTATCGGCATCACCAGCAGTAGCATCATCTCGTGCGACATCGGCGACGACGTGGCCATCCACGACGTGCATTACATGGCTAACTACATCATCGGCGACAGGAGTATCCTCTTCAACATCCAGGAAATCTCCACCACCGACCACTCCAAGTTCGGCAACGGCACCATCAAGGAAGGCGAGCCGGAGGACGTGCGCGTATGGCTCGAGGTGATGAACGAAATCGGAAGCCGTAAAATCCTGCCTTTTGACGGCATGATCACTGCCGACGCCTACCTGTGGGCCAAATACACCGACGACACCAAGTTGCAAGCAAGACTGAAGGAAATCACCCAAGCCAGCGTCGACTTCCATCGCGGTTACTATGGCACAATCGGCGAGTCGTGTGTCATCAAGAACTGCTGGATCCTGAAGGATGCCAAGGTGGGACCGCACTGCTACATCAAAGGCGCCAGCAAGCTGAAGAACATCACCATCAACTCGTCGGAAGAGGAGCCTTCACAGATCGGCGAAGGTGTGATTATGGTGAATGGCGTGACGGGCTACGGCTGCCGCATCTTCTATTCCGTGGTGGCCACACGTTTTGTATTAGGCGACAACTGCAACCTGAAATATGGTGCTCGCCTTATCCATTCAGTGTTGGGCGACAACTCCACCATCTCATGCTGCGAAGTCTTAAACAACCTTATCTTCCCCTCACACGAGCAACATCATAACAACTCGTTCCTTATCTCTGCCTGCGTCATGGGACAGAGCAACATGGCCGCCGGCGCCACTATGGGTTCCAACCATAACAGCCGCGCCACCGACGGCGAGATTGTGGCATCGCGTGGCTTCTGGCCGGGTCTCTGTTCCAGCGTGAAGCACTCATCGAAGTTCGCTTCGTTCACCCTGCTCAGCAAAGCCGACTATCCCAGTGAGCTGAACATCATGTTGCCGTTCTGTTTGGTTAGCAACAACACCACAAATAACGAACTGGAAGTCATGCCTGCGTATTGGTGGATGTACAACATGTACGCCATCGCGCGCAACACCTCGAAATACCTCAAGCGTGACAAGCGCAAACGTAAGATACAGAACATCGAGTTCGAGACCTTGGCCCCTGACACCGTGGAAGAGATCATAGAAGGCCGTAAGCTGATGGAAGTATGGGTCGCCAAGGCCTATCTCCGCAAGCAGGGCGAAGACCCTGAAAAATACGAATACTACGACCTGCGGGAATGTGGCAAGAATCTTCTCGACAACGAACCTGACACCGTGAAGGCGTTGGAGGTCTTCGGCGAACACATGGAGAAAGGCAAGCGCAAGGTGCGTATCCTCAAGCCCTTGCAAGCCTATCACGCCTACGGCGACATGATCACCTACTATGCCGTGACCACCTGTCTGCATTATCTGGAGGCCCATCCCGACACCGACATGGAAGCCATTGTGGCCCACATGAAAGGCAAGCGCCTCCGCAAATGGATCAATCTTGGAGGTCAGACCATGCCCGAGGAGGATGTCGACCAGCTGCGTGCCGACATCCGCGATGGCAAGCTCAACACGTGGGACGAGATACACCATCGTTACGACGAGCTTTGGGAAAACTATCAGATTGAGAAACTGCGCCACGCCTATTTCTCGCTGATGTTCCTTTATAAAGACGATGCCGACGTGCTCACAGAGGACATGTGGCACGAGAACCTTGACAAGGCCATCCGCATCCAGCATTTCATCTGTGACCAGGTGTACGAAAGCCGCAAGAAAGACTACGACAACGAGTTCCGTAACGCCACCTTCCGCAACGAAGACGAGAAAATCGCTGTCATCGGCAAAATCGACGAGGTGTCATTTGTTAAACAAATCCGCCAAGAAACGGAAGATTTCGTGGCATTAATCCAAAAATACAGAAACAATCATTAAAACCATACAACCATGCGAGTCATCATTGAAAAAAACTACGACGCCATGTCGCGTTGGGCCGCCAACCACATCGTGGAGCGCATCAAGGCCTTCAAGCCGACGGCTAAAAAACCCTTCATCTTGGGTTTGCCCACAGGCTCTACGCCCATTGGTACCTATAAGGAATTGGTGAAACTTTATAAGAAGGGCGAGATTTCTTTCAAGAACGTCGTCACCTTCAATATGGACGAATATGTCCGTATCCCCGAGGATCACCCCGATAGTTACCACAGCTTCATGTGGAACAACTTCTTCAAGCACATCGACATCAAAAAGGAGAATGTCAATATTTTGAATGGCAATGCAGACGACCTTGAAGCCGAATGTGCTCGTTACGAGGAGAAAATCAAGAGCTATGGCGGCATCGACCTCTTCATGGGCGGCATCGGTCCCGACGGCCACATCGCCTTCAACGAGCCGGGCAGCAGCCTGACCTCGCGCACCCGTGTGAAGACCCTCACCAGCGACACCATCATCGCCAACTCACGCTTCTTCGACAACGACATTAACAAGGTGCCGAAGACGGCCCTGACCGTGGGTGTGGGCACCGTCATGGACAGCCGTGAGGTGATGATTCTGGCCAACGGCCACGGCAAGGCGCGCGCTTTGGCACACGCCATCGAAGGCGCTGTCAGCCAGATGTGGACCGTCAGCGTGCTCCAGATGCATCCGAAAGGCATCATCGTCTGCGACGACGCGGCTTGCGATGAACTGAAGTATCAGACTGTCAAGTACTTCAAGGATATTGAAAAGAATAATATTTGATTTTTTAGAAACAAATCTGCCACAAATCTATCATTAATATTGATTGCTCGCGTTCGCTCGCAATCGCGCAAAGCGACGAAAGGACGCTGATTGGGCTAAGTCATTATTTGAATTAGATTTATGTAAGATTTGTTTCCCTTCCTATTCCTTGCTTCCATAATACTTAAACTCCATGGACATCCAGCTTTACAAAGACCGTATGTACCAAATCATTGGAGC
>CADAPW010000180.1:0-2387 GCA_902789915.1 uncultured Bacteroidia bacterium
CAATTGTTGTAGTCCTTCAGCGGTTTCTACTACTATCATGCGTTGAGGTCCCTGAGCCTGTCGAAGGGCCGTTTCTCTCATATTCCTATACCCCCAATTTACCGCAATACCCATGATGCCGCTGTTGGCAGCGGTCTCCATATCGGTGTCGGAGTCGCCAATCATGACGGCATCCTCTTTCTCGATGCCAGCTTTGCGTAACACCTCGTTGACGATTTCTGGGTCGGGCTTAAGGGGAAAGTCGGGGCGACCGCCCAAGACCGCCACAAAGGGAATCTCGGGGAAAAACTCCTTGATGAGGTGTTCGGTGCCTTCTTGGAACTTGTTGGAGGCGACAGCCAACATCACGCCTTCTTGGTGCAGTTGGGTCAAGAGGTCGTGTATGCCAGGAAAAGGTTTTGTGTGAACGTCGATATGGGTAATGTAGTAAGCTCTGAAGTCGTTATAGGCGGCATCCACCATGTCCTCGTCCTTATGGCCGACGGGTAAGGCCTTCCGCATCAGGTTACGAGCGCCGTGGCCGACCATAGCCATGACTTCGTCGCGCGTAAAGGTCGGGAAACCTCTCAAGCTCATGGCGTGGTTGACGGCCTCCTTGAGGTCGTCGATGGTGTCGAGCAGCGTGCCGTCGAGGTCAAATATCACCAGTTTGTATCTCATGGCCCTTGCTCAAGCACGGTTTCTTCGTTGCGGATGCGTTTGGCTATCAAAGGGATATACAACAGCATGATAGCGAACGAAATCGGTGAGGCCAGCACCAAAGGCATCATCAGGAAGAGGAGGGTGGTGGCCATATACATGGGGTGACGGACGATGCCATAAAGCCCAGTATCAATCACTTTCTGATGTTCTTGTACCTCGATGGTGCGGGAGAGGTAGGTGTTCTCGCGCAGGACTTCCGCATAAAGAAGATAACACACCAAGAATAGACCAGCGGCCACCCAAACGACCCAATTCGGCAGCACACACCATTGGAAGCGCCAGTTGAGGCCTGCCACGACGAAGGCGGCAATGAACAGCAAGCCACTCAGTGCCACGACGGTCTTTTGCTCCTTTTCCTGTTCCTTGGCATTCAGCCGTTTTTGCAATAGTTCAGGATTTTTCGCCATCATAACCAGCCCTGCGATGAACATTGGGACAAACAAAATGCCCATCAGCAGCCAGCCTTGCCAATAGTGGAGCGAGCCTGCGGGCAAGAAGATGAGAAGACCCAAGATGATGACACCAAGGAGGAATTTCGTCAGCGCTTGAAAAAATAAGTTTGATTTCATGAGATTGTTCTTTATGGTGCAAATGTACAACTATTCCCTCGTTGGCACTTCAAATTAATACAATAAACCGCAGCAATCAGCGTTATCTATTTATGAGACAATTCTTTACTTATCTATTTCTGACAATGCTTGGCCTGGTGTTTCTATCGGGTTGCCAGGCACAAAAAGCTATTATTCGTGGCCCCGAAGGCGAGATTGCCTATAAGGTCACTTTGCCCGATGGGTTTGACTCAACGACAGACCAATGTCCGATGGTGATTCTGATGCACGGCATCTTCTCCAGCAAGGATTATATCCCCATGCCGCAGCTTGCGAAAGGTCTTGCCAAAGCCAGCATTGCCTCCATCCGTTTCGACTTTGACGGACACGGCAAGAGCGAAGGCCGCAAGCAGGACATGACCATCGAGAAGGAACTGGCCGATGCGCGTGCCGTCTGGGATTATGTTCAGAGCCTGCCCTATGTGAAGGGCGTGGGCTTGTTGGGTCACTCGCAAGGTGGTGTCATCGCTTCGATGGCAGCCGGACGTCTGGCCAGCGAAAGCAAGGTGCCGTCGGGTGTGGTGCTTATCGCCCCAGGCTCGGTCATCAAGGAGGCCTGTCAGGGTGGCAAGTTCTTCAACGCACGCTTCGACCCTAAGGACCCGCCGGAATGCGAGTACCTCGTCACCACGCAGCAGCTCGACATCTACGGCACGGCGGCAGCCTACCCAGGCCCCGTGCTTCTCCTCCACGGCGACCGCGACGGCATCGTGCCGATGTGGTGCAGCGAACGTTATCTGGAGGCCTATGGCCCTCATGCCACCCTAAAAGTGGTGGAAGGCGAAAACCACACCATCACCCGCCGCCGCAAGCAGGTGGTTGGTGAAACGGTGGATTTCTTCAAAACGGTCTTTTGCAAATGATTTTCTGTCATCGGTTGCATAGACCGATGTGCAGTATTAATCAATTAAGTTTATTTTGAATCCCTTTTCTTGCCGTGGTTATTCAACCTCTATTTCAATCTTTGCTTCGTCAAAATTGCCATTCCATTTGAGCAAGAAATGGTCATAGACGAAATCGTCTTCCATTGTCCACCGCACTGCCGTTACATCGATGTCTTTTCCTTCTTTGGGTAAT
>CADAPW010000180.1:2395-6650 GCA_902789915.1 uncultured Bacteroidia bacterium
CATCACTTGTGTTTTTGGGTCGAAGTCGTAAAACAGAATCAGCGCATCGCATTCTTCACCTTCGTGACCTATCTGCATCAGGACGCCCACCAGCTGATGCCCATTGGGACGACGCCAATAACACATCTCTGTTAGGTAGTCGAACTGTCCACCCATATCGCATTTGATATAGCCATTACGAGGGAGGTCTTCCGAATAATAGTGCTTTTCTTCCCAAGAGTAGTCTCCAGGTTTTTTGAGATAGTCCATCATTGCTTCGTTGGGTCTATAGTCCTGATATCTACTACAGAAAGCCTTTGCGAAACTCCTGATACGGGCGTTTGGGTCGATATTTTCCACCTGAATGGGGTTGTCGGCCCAAACCTTTTGGATGGCGAAGATGTATTGTTCGGCTTCCAAATCTCTATCCGAATAGCTTTCCACCTGTCCCCAGGCGGTCGTGATCATTGCCAAGCATGTCATAGCCAATAGAATTACTTTGTTTTTCATATGCGTTAAAGTTTGTCATCACAAAAATAGCAAAAATTGTGCAACTCATCTTTAATGAGGGGGTTCTCGTCATAGTTGCTCCCGCCAGTGGAGGGAAGAGGATGGATGGGGTGGCTTGGAGGCGGGGCATAGGACAATTATTCTATAAATATATCAGTGTATGGTTTGAATGAGAACAACCCGTTGCGACTCTGGAGAGAGGCGGTCGCATGGGATTATCATTTTTTGTTATATAACCTCTTCATATATTCAATATTTATCAATTCTCCGTGTCGCATTTTCCCGGCGATATTAACTGGATTCCCACCTAACTGGAAAAAATGACCTAAATAGAACTTCATCGCGCCGGACTTGGGGTTGATCTTCATATTGGTTACCTCATAGTATCCTTGCAAATCATACGACACCATGGGCATTAGATATTTGATACTCATTAGACTAACCGCAGGAACCGACTCCATGACATACTCTTTGGCTTTTCCTGTATTGTATTTGTCGTAATTCTTATCACTCTTTCTGACAAGCGCAGTAATGATGCATTTGATATTCTCATCTATCGCAGGAGTAATATCATAAAGTTGCGTCTTCTCCTTCTCCCCAAACAACAATTCCGGATTTATGTCCAATTGGTCTTTGGGTATCAGGTGCCGGTAGAAATACTGATCAATCATATTAATCGTATCGGTGTTTTCTGTATTGCGGTCCAAAGCCAATGCCATGCAGTTGGTGGATGCAGCATAAGGAGCAAACACTTTGCCAAGCACCTGTTGGAAATTGTCATGCAAAAACGCTTCCGCTTTGTCTTGTACTTTGGGTCTGATAGCAAAGAAGTCATACTGCAACTGGAGAACGCGTTTGATGTTCTCCCGGAATATACCTCTGATATTTTGTGTGTTCTCACCTGCGCCTTGCACGTAGCACGCCAGCACGAAAAGGAAGTTGATGTTGTATGTTTGCAGAATGAGCGTGTCGCGGTCAAAGAGCCGATTGTCAAAATGATACGAGATTTCATATCCTTTTCCGTTTCTCATCGGCTCCAATTGCAAGTTGGCATCATGGAAATTATTCAACTGATCGGCTTGCAGATGACCCCGAATAAAGAAGTTCGGGGTGATATTGTATCCCTCAGTCGTGTTGTCTCTGTATAGCAGGTTTTCTCGTTGGAACTCCTCTGGATTTTGGTTGAAGAAATCGATATTGTACTGGATGACGTTCTTGGCGTATGTGAACTGCTTGTAGATGGAATTTGGACCTATGTCGTTGTCATCCTTGTAATATTTGCTATCGCCGATGAAATAGATTTGTTTCTTGTCCTCTATCAGCGCATTATCGCGGTAGATATGATCAATTATCTTGCCGTCTTTTTGCTCTTTCAGTCCTCCGTGTATATCACTATCGCCAATGAGCGAGTCTATCATATCTTCAAAGACAAGGTTGAACTCGCGGACCAACATAGCTTGTTCATCGTCATTGTCTTTACTTTGGACATAATGGGATTGCTCGAAGAAGGTAAAGAGCAGGTTCCACAACTGTACCATCTCGTCCGTGAAGTACTTGCGGCGGTTTTGACGGAGCACACGAACGCCTTTCCCACTGTCTATCATGGATTGGATGGTCTCGGGTTTAAGTAAGTCGTACCCGAATGCCGGACGCACATTGAACTTGAATTCCTGAGCGAGATAGTTCAGTACTGAGTAAAACAGTACAATCAGCTCTTCATCAAAGTTAATGTCTTTCTGTTTGGTGTGCGGTTGGAGGTAAATAGGTACACCGTTTTGGATGAGTGCTTGTGTTCGGGAGATTGTTTTCTGCCAATGGATTTTGTTTTGTCCCGAGTGCTTGAGGCGGGTGATATAGGCAAACAGGTTCTTGTGCTCTTTGTCAAACTTCAGCAGGGAAAGCACAATATCTATCATGGTCTCGCTTCTCGGACCTTGGTGTGAGACCACATTCTGCAATATCTCCGATTCTTCTCCTGTTTTGTCTTTGCGCTGGAAATAGAGTTTGATAGCCCGGTAAATCCATACGGAGAGGTTGAAGACATTGGCTTTGTGCTCCGACTTGAGGTTGTCGAAGTCGATTATCTCTTCCGGATCGTATTCACCAAAGGCTTTGCCATCGATGATGAATACTTTAGGCAGGATAAATACCATATCTGGAATCTTGTGCGACAGGAAATAACCTACGTAGGGTATCTTAGCTTTCCCGTCGCGCAGTTCCGTGAAGTAATGCGGGTCAAGTATTTCGCTTAACCTGTCCTTTGCGTAACCGTATTGCTCAATGAGGATTTTCATTTAGGAGCAACTTTCAAGTATTCCATGAATTGCTGCAACGTCTCCGTCGCTTTGTCTCCGTACAAGTCTTTAAAGGTGAATTTGCTCAATACCTCTCTGCCTTCAACGGTTGTTTTCCTGTAGAAGAAATACTTGTTGTTTTCCGTTTCTTCACGCAGCACTTCATACCAAAGGTAGAACATTATTTTGTTCTTGAAATCTTTTTCTTTAATGGAGTGTTTGATGAAGAAGTTACCCATTTGCTTGTCTTCGCTCTGGGTGAGGTCGAAAATCTTCTCATTCACTTGCTTGATAAACCCAACCCACGAATATGTTTTTTTGCCAATGGTAATATCAAAAGTGCCAGACTTGATATTATCAGCATAATTGATGGGCACATATTCCCATTCCCAACGGCGTTTGAAGGCGCTGTCCATGGGGAACAGACTCTGGTCGGAGGTGTTCATGGTGGCGAGGATATGCAGGTTTGCCGGTAAGCATAGTTTCCCGTCTTTGATGCCTTCGGATTCGGCACCTAATTGGTCTCTGAGGTATTGCGCCAAGTCTTTGTCTGCTTTGATTCTGTATTCGGATTTACCATCCTTTCTGTCTAACAGTTGGAACAGGTCGCCAAATATCTGTGCGCAGTTACCACGGTTGATTTCCTCTATAACCAGATATGTTGGCTCTTTAGTCGTGTATGCGTAAATGTAGGCATCAGTAAACACTTGCGGGACAAACCTATAGACAATTTGTTTATTGCTGTTAATACTAGCAAACTCTTCTCCAATTGCAACGCCTTTTGGGACCTCCACGCTCATAGAATCCGTAAATCCACATGCCGTAAGAATTTGTTTAATATCATTAGCTGAAAGTTCTTTGAGTGATTCCCAATACTTAGCTCCAAATTTCTGGCATGGATAAGAAGCTCCAGAGTTCTTAATTATTGACAGCTTATCAATAAGTTGAGCTTGAGTATAGATTGGTTCCTTCGATTCCATTGCCGGCTTATAACAACCGACAAACGATGCATAATCTGTGTCAGGATGGAAGGTTGTACGGAAAACGTTTGGCAAATCTTGTTTTTCTCCGTTGTCTAACATTTCTCCAGTTAGTTTCTTTACCTCATGACTCTTGCCTGTTCCTGGAGCTCCATAATAAATTATTTGGTGGGATTCATTTGAAGTATTCATGTTGGTAGAAGATAAGGCGTTTTTAATTTTTTGGATATTATTTAAAGTTAGATGAGGATATAATTCCAACCATTCCGTAGGTAGATTGTTAGACAAAATACCCGTTGGCGGAATTAATTTAAGTTGATAAATATGAGTAAAAAGTTGTACATATCGCTGATTTTTAGTAACTTAGTGGTGCTCAAAACATTAAGTTCAAACCATCGTATGTACAACCTTTATACAAAATTCGTCAAAATACTTGAGATATGCAAGCAATTCTCTGAAAATCTCGTCAATGAATCGGGTAATGTTCCACGT
>CADAPW010000181.1 GCA_902789915.1 uncultured Bacteroidia bacterium
TGTCTGCTGGCAATGAATACCGAGGCCATTCGACGACAGCCATTTACCTTTGCATCGGAAAATCTGGCACCGCCGACGGCCAAGGTGTTCAAAGACAAAAGAAAATCCCCCACCACCTTCACAGGCAATGAGGGACGCTGCATAATCTGATTAATCGTATGAACTAAAAGATATTATCCTGAATAATCTTAGTACCATATTGATAGAGAGAGCTACTTGATGGTTAGCCAGACGGCTTCATCGCGGGCTTTGGCGGAGACGATGAGTTGTTTGAGCTCGTAAAGCCACTTGCGGGATTCGAGGAGTTGGCCAACGATCTGATTGCGACCGACGAGGATGCAGCCAGCAGTATCGGCGGCGGTGTTGCCCATGTGGATGCGGATGCCTTTGAAAAGGTGGTTGAAGTCGGGACCACCGAGCAGGACGGGAAGCCACATTTTGAACTTCGGACTCCAAGTGATGACTACGGCGTAACGGCCTTCTGGGATGGCGAAGGGCTTCAATTTTTGTGCCTTCGTTGGCGAACGAAGCACGGCTTCTTTCGAGACCGTTGTCTTCAACTCCAATGCCGTTGGTTCGAGGGTGTCGCAGAAGTAGGTTTGCTTTTCTCCAGCCAAATACTCATCATCTACTTTTTCTACAATGTAGAGTTTGCCTATTGTATAGGTCTTGCGTTTTGCTATGCGTGTAAGTACTAATTCCATAATGTTTCAAGTTTTAAGATTCATGTTTCAAGTTTGGAGGTGCAACTCAAAGGTTGCAACCTCCTTAATGTCACAAAGTCAAATGTCACAAAGTAGCATTTAGTTTTTTCCAATGCGTCTTGTCGGTCTTCTCAATCCATTTGTCGCGATACCAGCGAGAGATGATTTTACGAAGTCCTGCCTCACTGCAGAAACCACGCTTCAGGGCGCGCAGATCATCCATCGTGAAGGCTGGCGAAAGCTGGTCGAAGATGGAGTGATTGCTTCCATATCGGATGCATTCGTCGCGGGCATCAACGAACTGACTTTCCAAGGCTTCGCCAAAAGCCTTTATCTGCTGTTTCAGACAATACTCGGCCATCATCAATGCGAAGTCGAGACAAGCCTTAGACTCCTTGGCGCAACCAGACAACATGTGGAAGATAACACCGCAGCGGAAACCGATGACAGCCGCACGTTTGCGATAGGTGTCCTTTACGTGGTCGATATCCTTAGCTGCCTCTACGCGCTTCTCCTCTACCCAAGCCTCGATGGCCTTGCGAAGTCGAGGGGTGTCAACGAGTCCGCTGAACGAACGCAGACGGGTAACGGCTTGCTGAATACGCGCTTCATCCTCTGCTGAACGCTTGCCGAATTTCGGCATTTTCGAGAATGAAGAATCAGGCATTTCGGCTACGAGCACACGAGAGCTGAGACCATTCTCAATGTTGTCCGACTTGAAGCACTTTCGCATGGCGCCGTTGGTGCCCAGCATCGTCCAGTTGTAGGCCACATTGACCACACCCGATTCAGCCTGATCTGAGTTGTAATCCTGACCCCATTCGCCGTAGTCAAAGCTCAAACGATAGATGTCGTACTTTGAACTCCAACTGCCGGCACCATTCGTTTTGCGAAGGGTGTCAAGTTCCTCTCCGAAGCTGTACAAGGTATGACCCTGTGCATTCTTGAAACGTTTCAAAAGTGTTGAGCAAGAGACGGTTACGGGCACAACGCGAATCAGCACATGTGGGTCTTCTGGAGCCTTCTCGTTGGCCTTGCGGCTTTTCTTTCGCTCCTTCCATTCTTCTTCGCGCTTGCGTGCAAGGGCATCCTCTTCATCGAGTTGGTGCTTCCAAATATCGACAGCGTTCTTGACTACCGATTTGTTAGAAGCCTGCTCACCACGGATGATACTCATCAGCCCCAATCGATGTGTGTTTCCGTCGCAATACTCAACCGTTACCTGGTCAGCATAAGCTGCCGCGATGGGCATGATGCCGCAAAGCACAGGCATGTGCATCGAGACAGGCACACCAACCAAGGATTCTTTCAAACCGATAGGCAAGGCTTTCACATTGACCTTCACGCCAGTCTCTTCGGCTACAGCCTCCGCATCCTCGATTTCATCAGGATTGATGCCAAGTTCCAAGGCGTCAATGATGCCCTGCATCACCTTCGAAATGCCTTTGGGTTCTTCCTTGCAGGCTGAGTCAACGACCGATTTCAGTTCCACATCGGAAAGTCCGAAACGAGGCATCACCTGCATCAACACCTCTTTCTTGTTGTCGCAGATGGCTCGGAGATTCACAGCCAATTTGTGAAGTTTCACGTTACGCTCACCCTCGGCAGGCTCACCACCATTCCTACGCCACCACTCGGAGATAATAGAGGTATAGGGAATGCCCTTGAACGACGGCTCAGATTTGAGCTCACGTTCAACTAATCCATCTTTGGATTCGTTGGCAACCGGCGCAGATTTGCGCTCGTTGGATGTCAAGGAAAAATTTCCTTCACATTCCTCACTCACCTCAAACAGCTTCGGATTAACATATTTCGTATGATCCTCGGGCACCATATAGATGCACCTCGAAACATCCTTAACAGCCGCATCGGGTGTGAATCCCGTAGCTTCTTTCATCAGTTCCTGTGCCGTTTCAGGTGTCATCCCTTCCGGCAACTCCACCAGCACATGAGTACCACGACGAACCGATTCCTCAATGAGTAGCGGCACCAATGGCGACTTTTCCAAGAGTCGGGCACAGATTTCATCCGTGTGCCCTTTCTCGTCAAAGTCGAGCATCAGTCGGTTCAGAGGCTTAATGGCATCGGCTATGGCTCGATGGTTATCCTTAAACTCTGCGCAATGCGGTGTCCACACCGGCAAACGATGCTTCAACTGCTCGTCACCTTTCTCTATACGTGCGCACATCTGCGCGAGCCACGATTCGCGGCGAAGATTTTCCCAGTCTTCCTTGGTGGCAGGGAGGCAAGGAGCGCCGTGCCCCTTGCCGATACATGTGAATTTCATGGTCATTATTACTGCTGATTCCATAGACAATCCTCCTTTCGTGTTTTAAAATAAGACATCACCTGATCTGCTTCCTCTTCGTAAAGTTTTTTGGTTAACTCCAGCCCATAGCGTCGAGGAAACTTGAATTCCACTATCAGCTGTTCGCGTTCGGGATGGCGCTGCTTGCGCTGCGGCACAATCTTTACCACGCCGTGGGCCGTCTCGAAGAGCGTCTGATAGAGTGGCCCTCGACTGCCCGTACGCTTGGCCTTCACTCGGGTCTGACCGTCGGCCAGCACCTCAAGATTGGCTCGGTAATACACTGGGCGACCCTCCGTCACCTGCTTCTCGTCTTCCCAAGGGCAGGGCTGGATGTTGATGTCGCCGTTCACTAAATAGTTAACACTACCGTCCATCTGGACGTTCTGCAGCAAAAGCTGCTTCTGACGAATAATTTCTGGTTTCATTGTTCTGAATTTTCGGTTGAGCGAAGTTTCAGAAGGGTGGCCACCTTTCTTGTGATAGAAATCTCGCGAGACTCCGTTCACCTCAACTCAGAGTGAATAAATGTTGTTTGTTTTGACTATCCTTTAGATTCTGTGACCCATGAAGCGAAAGTCATTCTTCTTTGGGTTCGGCATCTGGCACCTGTTCATCAATGACATCTGACGACGTGCATTGTCTGCGATTGTGCCTCGTGCGATTGTGATAAGATTTCTTGTACGACTCATTATGAAAGTTTTGTTTAACGTCGCCCCCTTTAAGGCGACCTCTAAGATTACACTTTTGATTTTTCTCACTTTGCCCCTCCTGCCATCAGTGTGGGTGGTTGTATCAACATGTCAAAGACTCACGCTGTCCGAACCCTACGGATGGCTCGCCACATCGTCGTTGCCGCTGCAACTTTAATTTTCTGGTGCAAAGGAAAAACAAAGAATAAGTGATTCCAAATCTTATCCGAATTAATCTATAATTCGTAAATAATTGAAAATCAAGCACATAATGAATCATGCGATGAGTCACAAAAATTAATCCATGTGATCCATCGAAAACAGACGAAAAAAACGCCTACTTCATTGCTGAAATAGGCGTTTACGCGCGTACCTTATTAATTATATATAGAGGCTACGTTTGGCTCAAATAGTTCTTCACGCTTCCCTCTTTGAGTCCCACGATGGGAGCAAGGAGTCCGGCAAGCAGGTTATTGGGCAACTTTCCGAAAAAGTCTTTCCGTTGAAGCTGGCTAACATACTTGCAGAAGCGTGCCTTCGATTGGCCGCCATCAAACTGATGAGGTCATCTTTCAGAATAGTAATCTTCACCTCAGCCTGATTCACGCCTGGCGACACCATTTTTCCATTGTATTTCTCGTAGGCACTTTCTACGAGGCTGATGATTTTGCCCACAAAATCCTCTACGGCCTTCTGCTCAGGTGTCATATCCACATCTTTCTTTTTGGTGGGCTTTATTTGGTCGAGCTCTTGATAAGCCAGACGTGTAAGGGTGGCGAAACGGAAGAAGGCCTCAGCAGCTTCCTCGGGTATTTGCTCACGAACCTCGTCGATATAAAATCCTGCCATGTGCTCATCCACTATCACACGACGCTCGCCCTGCTTTCGTAGATGGCGTGTCAACAGGGCAAATTTCCAATCTGCACCATCCATCTGACAAAGCTCCTGAAAACCGTGCTCTTTAAGTTCCTGCAACGCCCGCCTGCAATCTTCCTGAGGCATGCCGGTATCGATATAGTCGTTTTTTAGAAAAGCTGAGTCCATTAATTCCTGCAAAACAATGAAAATCCTTCGTTTGCAGTCTGATTCGCGCACACCTCCGCTGGCACCAAGCCTGCGCTTCCACTTTTCGTGAACCTGCTCGGCCTCCTTAGCCCTGAACGACATGAGTCTACGGAAATAGTCGCCATAGTCCTCATCGGCATTTCGTTGTGGCAGTGGTCCTCTTTCTGATGACCACGCCAAAAAACTATATGCTGTCTTACCCTGCTCGCTCATTATGATATTGTGGTATCGTAACGGTAAACAACATAGAGCGTACGATAATCATTATCGGGCTCGTTTGTATTCACTTCGAAGTGTGAGAACTCGAACATGGCATCACCTTCTTCCTTGTAGCTCACCAGTTCCCATGTTTCAAACTGATTGCATTCCAAACTTTCAAGTACGCGCCCGTCTAACTCAGCGAGTATTGAGAAGGCACGTCTGTAATAGGTGTTACGGCTGGAGAACGTGTCGATAAACCGATCCATATCCTCGATTTTCAGAATCATACTGCCGCCCTTAAAACCTTCGAGTTCTTTAGGTAGGTGTGCCGATGTAGCATTACCTTCTTCATCATAATCATATTCGGCACTATAGCAGTCGAAAGTGTAAATGTCGGTATTCGTAGCCACATTATTCACCTCTCTGATAATATGGTCACAGGCTTCCTTGACCTTCATCGCATAGTGCTCTTTAGTCATCGACTCCGCAAACAGAAATAGACTGTTGAACATACGCAACAGACCATTGTCGTCGAGTCGGGACATCTTGTTAACCGCAGCGCTTAGGCAGCCCGTGGGGTCAGTATCATCAAAGTCCTTGGCAGTCCTAATCAAATCTGTGATTTTCTGTCTCGGCATACGCTCACTCGATCGTATATCACGAATCTTAGCCAGCAGATCATCAAAATACTGCTGCTCTCTATCTTCGGTTCCTGGTAGTTTTATTTCCATATTGCAAAGCTTTATTGGGTGCAAAGATAGTGATTATTTCCGATATATTTGCTTCGATTTGGGAATTTGTGACTTTTGACTTTGTGACATTAAGGAGGTTCACAAAGTCAAGGGAGGTTATTAGAATTATATAATATTATAATATTATATAATTTATAGTATGGTAGTAAGCGTTTTTGCTGGTGATTTATGGAAGGTGCTTAATGTCACAAAATCACATGTCACAAAGTCGCGATTAAGCGAGAGCCATCAAGCTCGCTTGAATGGCCGAGCGTGAGCGAGTTCGACGAAGTCAAAGTCCACTATTTCAGTTCACGTTTGCAAACAATACATTTGGCGAGGCCAAACAATACGTTTGCGATGTGGAAATGTATCGTTTCCGAATTTTAACAGATTTTCACACGTCAGCCGCATCGAAATTTGGATTCGCACGAAAAATGATGTACCTTTGTAGTGTCAATCATGAGAGACAAAGGCGGGAGGCGGCCACCCGATGTAGCTGGTCGCAACGGAATCTAATACCATGTAAAAACACATTTATTATGAGCGTATTTTATCGTAAGTATCAAAACAAAAATCGCCAGAGCGTAGCCTACGGCAAGTGGTTCGCACGCGCCGTGACCATCGGCAAGACCATCAACATCGACGAGCTGGCTAAGCACATGTCGGAGCACAACACTCCGTACTCGAAGGGTGCCATCAAGGGCGTATTGACCGACATGATCGGTTGCGTTCGAGAGCTGATGCTTGAGGGTAAGGCCGTGAAGCTCGAAGGGCTGGCCATCTTCTCCGCAGGCATCAAGACCAAGAAGAACGGTGCACCTACCTCAGCAGACTTCTCTACTACGAAGCACATCGACAGCGTGTACATGCGTGCCCGTGCCACTGGAGAGTTCACTCGTCAGGAGCTGACCAAGGCAGGCAACGTGACCGAACTGCCCAAGAACTTCACCGACTATCACGAGGAGGACGACGAGCCTCAGAATCCCAGCGGTGGTAGTGGTTCGCAGAGTGGCAGCGGAACGGGTAGCGTAACGCCTTCCGGCAATGGTTCTTCTCAGAGCGGCGGTGACAACGGCGGCTCACAGAACGGAGGCAACTCAGGTTCGGGCAGCAACAGCGGCTCAGGTAGCAACACCGGCGGCAACAGCGGTTCTTCGCAGAGCGGCACCGAGGGTGACTATCGACTGGTGATCTACAAGTACGGCAACGGTGCAATGAGCGTGACCGACGACAGCGAGCAGGAAATCAACAGCAACGACAACGTGCATTCCGGCTCTAACGTGAACATCAGCGTCGTGTCCGGAAACGGCATGGAACCTGTAGCCAAGGTGAACGGCAACCGCATCACGCTGACTGAGAACGACGGAACCTACACGGGTTCGTTCCAGATGCCTACAAAGGGCACAGTCCTGGAGATCAACTCCGAGCCTGACGAGTGGGACTACGCCGATCAGAACTGAGCGATGTCTGAGGACTAAAGGGGGTACAAATTGTACCCTCCTTGAAACTCAGAGAGTATTAACCCTTAAATGAAAAACACTATGAAGAAGGAAACTTGGAAGACCGTCATTCAGGTCATCGTATCAATCCTTACGGCAGCCCTGACTGCCCTCGGAACAACGAGTTGCATGGGTCATGGCCCACTCGCAATCTGAACAGAATCCATCTAATCTCTCCGCGTCCGCAATCTCCCAACGAGGTTGCGGATTTTCTTGTTACTTTGTGACATTTGACTTTGTGACATTAAGGATATTATAGTTTTGTGGTATTGCTATAAAATGGTATTGCAGTATTGCCGTTTTGTCGTTTTGGTGTATTGCTATATTGTAGTAATACTGCATTAGCGTTTTACGATATTACTGCATTGGAGTTATGGGATAATGCCATAATAGTTCATTAGTGCTTTGGCGTAATAGCGTTTTGAAGCATTGACGTATTGGCGCA
>CADAPW010000182.1 GCA_902789915.1 uncultured Bacteroidia bacterium
TTGACTTGGATAGGCCCTTCCACTCCTTCGGTGACTTTGAGGTTGGATTCCCATTCATGTTCCTGATTTTCAAAGTGTTCGTATTCCATAGCGGGCTGCGGTTTTATTTCGCAAAGGTAGGGTTTTTTATTTTTATTTGCGTTATTCCAAAAAAAATGCGTAATTTTGTAGTTTCTAAGCAACACTAAACACATGACTAGCAAGACAAGAGTACTATTCGTCCATCAGGAAATCGCCCCATATTTGCCGGAAACACCTATGAGTCTCGTCGGGCGTTACCTGCCTCAAGCCACACAAGAGAGCGGAAAGGAAATCAGGATATTCATGCCCCGCTATGGTGTCATCAACGAGCGTCGCAACCAACTCCATGAGGTGATTCGCCTTTCGGGCATGAACCTCATCATCAACGATACCGACCACCCTTTGATTATCAAGGTGGCCTCCATCCAAAAGGCAAGGATGCAGATTTATTTCATCGACAACGACGACTTCTTTACCAAGAAAAAATATCTGATGTATGATGAAAACGGCGTCTTTAGCGAGGATAACGACAGCCGTTGTGTCTTCTTCACCCGTGGCGTTATTGAGACGGTGAAGAAACTCAACTGGTCGCCTGATGTCATCCACTGCCATGGTTGGATTTCGGCCCTGATGCCTGTCTACATCAAGCGCGCCATGAACGTTCGCGACAACCCGCTTTTCAACGAGTCGAAGATTATCTATTCGATTTACGACGACGAATTTACCGAAGAATTCAAGGCGGGCTTCGACAAGAAGATGAAGCTGCCAGGCATGACGGCTAAAGATCTCAAGTATTTCAAGGAAGCCAACTATGTCAACTTGACCAAGGCCGCCATCGACTATTCCGACGGCATCGTGGTTAGTACGGAGCATCTTAATCCCGAGATTGAGGAGTATTTGCAGACGGTCAAGAAGCCGGTGTTGACATACAAGGAACAGGTGCATTACGCCCAAGCCTGTAACGATTTCTACGATACCATCCTCGAAAAACAATAAAAACGACGTTTTTGGGTTATCTCACCACGAATAACATCAAACGATAATTTCCGAACATAATGAAAACATATCATTCAATCGCTCGAAACTGCTTGGCGTTAATGATTGGCATGTTGCTGTTGGCTTTTGCGGCTTGCAGGAAGTCGCCTGAGACCATTGGCAACAACCTGATTTCCGACAGTGACTATATCGGTGTTTTCCATACCGACACGGTCGAAATCGAGTGCCATTCCTATAAAGACTCTGTCAGCACAAAGAATGTCAGCTATGCGCTGCTGGGCAGCATGAAAGACCCTGTCTTTGGTAACTCGGAGGCAGGTTTCTATACGCAGTTCCGTTTGTCACTGGCAGGACAGAGCTTTGGCACAGCGCCCATCTTGGATTCGCTGGTGCTGCAACTGAGCATCGGTAATTATTATGGCGACACTAACGTCATGCAAACCGTGCATGTGTACGAACTGATGGATACCTTGTCGGGCAGTTCTCCCTATTACAACCATTCCACTGTCGAATGCAGTCCTATCGACCACGCCAATGGATATCAGTTTAGGCCCCATCCCAGAACAACGAAGCATGTTGTCGGATCCGACACTGTCAACCATGCCATCATCCGCATTCCGCTCAGCGCTGTCTTGGGCGAGTATCTGATGAACCTTGATTCGACGGCTTACACCCAACCCGACTACTTCAAGAACGCTTTTCAAGGCCTCTATGTGACTTGCGATCCCGTCAGCCAACCAGGTGCCATCACCTCGATTAGCCTGACAGACAACACCTACACATTGTTGCAGCTCTACTATCACAATGAAGCTACACCTGAAAAAGCAATGCGTTATGACTATTATGTGACCTCCTCGGATGTGTATTTCAACCATATCGACCATGACTACACACAAGGCAGCCCCGACTTTGTAGACCAACTAATCAACGGTCACGATGAAATGGGCCAGCAAACGGTGTATGTCCAAACCATGGGCGGCGTGAGGACACATATTTTAATGCCCAACATCGAGCATTGGAGCGATACATTGGAAGGCAGCTACATCGTCATCAATGAAGCCAAGTTGATTTTGCCTGCTTCCGAGATGTTGTCGGATTCGCTGTTCCGCTTACCCTCCAACTTCATTCTGTTGGGCTTCAATGCTGACAGTACCACATTCCTCTTGCCCGACTATTACGAAGGCTCGGGTTATTTCGGAGGTACCTATAATTCGACTGAAAAAGCGGTCGTTTTCCGCATTTCCGAATATATGCAGAACATCATTACTGGGAAGAGAGAAAACCACGGCTTGAGTTTTGGTATCAATGGAGCCGGCTATAGCGCACAACGTATGGTCGTCAACGGCCCGCAGTCGATGGAAGATAATAAGATGCGCCTTGAGGTGACGTATTCGATTGTTAGTGAGTAGTGATGAATGCTGAATGCGGAATTATGAATTAGGAATGCTGAATGATAAATCTTGAAATCTTGAAATACAAAGAAATATGAAAAGAATGATCTTAGCCGTATTGATTCTTGCAGGTTTGACCTGTTCGGCACAAAAACAAGAGGAAAAGGAAACCGTCGTCGTCATCAAGACGAGCATGGGGACCATAAAAGCCAAACTTTATAACGATACACCGCAACATCGTGACAACTTTATCAAGTTGGCGAACGAAGGCTGGTACAATGGCTCGCCTTTCCACCGCGTCATCAAGCAATTCATGATCCAAGGCGGTCAGAACAAAGACGGTCGCCTCGACCCGGGCTATAGAGTCCCCGCCGAAATCAAAGACAACCATTTCCATAAGAAAGGCGCCCTTTGTGCCGCCCGTCAGCCTGACCAAGTGAATCCCCAGAAGGCCTCCAGTGGCTCGCAGTTTTACATCGTGCAAGGCAAGGTGTATGACGAAAGGACGTTGGACATGTTTGAAAGCCGCATGGGTAAGGTGTTCAGCGCCCGTCAGCGCCAAGCCTACCAAACCGTGGGTGGCACGCCGCATCTCGATGGCGACTACACTGTATTCGGCGAAGTGACGGAAGGCCTTGATGTAGTCGACAAGATTGCCGCAGTGAAGACAGGCCCTGGTGATGTTCCCGTCGAGGCAGTCACCATCCTCTCTGTCACCGTTGAGAAGGGTTGCTGCGGAAAAGCCTGCGAGAAAAAAGGCGAAACGAAAACAAAAAGCTGCTGCCAATAACCATTGTTTCCATGAAAGAAAGAATTGAAGACATATTATCCCAGGTGCGCGACTTCCAGGCCGACAGTAAGGACGCTTTGGAGAGCTTCCGCATCGCTTATTTGAGCAAGAAGGGAGTCATCCCCGCTTTGTTCGCCGACTTCAAGAATGTGGCTCCCGAGCTGCGTAAGGAGATGGGCATGAAGCTCAACGAATTGAAGAACACCGTGCAAGACAAGGTGGAAGAACAACTCCAGAAGTTTGAAAGCCAGCATAGCAACGATGCCGGCTTTGACATGAGCATGCCTGCCGCAGACATGAAGGGTGCCCGTCACCCGCTGTCCATCGTTCGCCGCGACATCAACGAGATCTTTTCGCATCTTGGCTTCACCATCGCCGAAGGTCCCGAGATTGAGGACGACTACCATGTGTTCTCTGCCTTGAATTTCCCGCTCGACCATCCCGCCCGCGACATGCAGGACACCTTCTTCATCAGCAAGGAACCCAATGTCAACAAGGCTTCGGATGTGCTGTTGCGCACCCACACGTCGAGCGTGCAGGTCCGCGTGATGGAGACCCATCAGCCGCCCATCCGCATCATCGCCCCTGGCCGCGTATTCCGCAACGAGGCCATCTCGGCCCGCGCCCATTGCATCTTCCACCAGATAGAGGGTTTGTATATAGATGAAAACGTGTCGTTTGCCGACCTGAAGCAGACCTTGTACCACTTCGTGCAGGAGTTCTTCGGCGAGGGCACCAAGGTGCGTTTCCGTCCCTCGTATTTCCCCTTCACCGAGACCTCGGCGGAGATGGACATCTCGTGCAACATCTGTGGCGGCAAGGGCTGCAACATTTGCAAGCACACGGGTTGGGTTGAAATCCTTGGCTGCGGCATGTGCGACCCCAACATCCTCATCGCCAGCGGCATCGATCCGGAAAAATACACCGGCTTCGCCTTCGGTATGGGTGTGGAACGCATCGCCATGCTGAAATACGGCATCAACGACCTGCGCCTGTTCTTCGAGAACGACTTGAAGTTCTTGGAGCAGTTTGAGCTGGCG
>CADAPW010000183.1 GCA_902789915.1 uncultured Bacteroidia bacterium
CATGAACATGTCGTTCTGGAAGAAATACGTGATGTTGCCGAGACGGTGGTCGAACACCACAAAGCCGTCCACATACTTGTTCACAATGTGCTTGCCGAAATTGCCCAAACCAATCTTGCCGACCGACACGAAAGCATGCATCTGTTCGTTCCACACCATCTTGAGGTCAGGGATGACAATGGTCTTACAATAGAAGTCTTTCGATTCCATCTCCGGATAGCCTTCCAATTCAATGGCTTGCGCCTTCTCAGCAGTCTTTTCCTCATCGTTCTCGGAGCGGAAATAATGCATGAATTGTGTTTTCGTCAAGTCGATGGACTCACCTTCCATGCTGGCATACACCTCGGCCATGCCTTGCAATACTTCATCATCAAATACAGGGACTTTCAGCACATTCATACCGCTGAAGGTCAAGCTGTCGTTGGGATATTGCACAAAGTCGCCATGCACAGCAAAATCAACTAAAGGCATATCGAAGCCGAGATTGGAGCTGCATTGCCCTTCCACCACGCCACGTGAATTGAGCGAGAGCCAAGTGTCATATGTCTGATCTTCAGTGATTACAAAACGTTCTTGTTTGTCGTCATAAGACAACGTACCATTGGAGGCATTCACCTCGACTTTTTCCTTCCTCCCCTTCTTAGGCGTGAGGAACGAGGTAAAATAGCCGGATGCTGTTTGGATCGACGGTAGCCGTCGACACAAACCAATTATGCAAGGCAGCAATGCTATCCGCTGGTGCCACCATCTCATAAACGGGCATAGCCAAGCTATCGGCCTCGGTCGAGACCAGTTGATAAGTCTCAGCCCCTTCCGGATTGAAGCCCGACAAGGCAAAATGACCGTCGTACAAGCCATGCTCGTCCGTGGCAGTCAAAGTGACCTTGCCCATGAACGCGAACTGAGGACTCAACTGGAGGGCGGTCGTATCAACGAGGTGAGCGATGCCATGGGTCACACCCGCCTTTGGCGCAATGGAATCCATGAAAACAGGCGTGCGGGTGCCGTCAGCAGCCACATAGTCCCAAACGCCTTGGGCAAGGTAGTTGCTACGACTGTGGATGTCAACAACAGCATCTTTATAAAGGTGGAAACGGTTCAAGGTATCAGCAAGCAGGTCGCCATTCACAGGGTCCAGCTTCGACTCAGCGTTAATGTCAACGTCATGGTTATACGGGAACACAGCGGCATCGGCCACACGAATGATCTTCACGTCATGGGCGTGGATAATATAGTTCGTCATGTCGTATTCAGCATTCATGCTATAGAACTGCAACGAATCCTGCCCAGGCACCAGCGAGATGAACTTGGAGGCGTTGTTGTGAATGGCAAGCAACTCCTCATGATTGGTGGCAGTAGCATAGTCGCCGAAGCTCTCCACGGGATTATATAGGTGCAAGCTATTGGTGGCCATGTCCCATTCGGCTTCCTTCAAAGAGCAAATGTATTGGTTCATCGGGAAGTCCAAGGTACTGTTCGCATCCAGATAGTCATATTGCACCTTTTGAGCGTCAAAGTCGACATTGGCCCTGTAATTGGTGGCCGCGAAAGCCACAGAGGTGCTGTCGGCGGAATACAAGAGGAACTTGGCTGAATCAGCGACAAAAGTACGCGAATCCAAGGCGAAATGGTCGGAGTCGAATTCGGTCAGGCCGAAACGCAGCTTACCATCGGCAGAATAACCGTCAGGCGTCAGCGTCGTCTTGCCCTTGAAGTAGGTGTCGCCATACATGCAAATCGGCTGCTTGATGGTCTCGGTGGTGAGTTCAGGCTTGAAGACATCCCACCGCAGCTTCAAGGCATCGGCAGAGGCGATGGGGAATCCCGTTCCGTCAGCAAGCGGCTGCATCTTAAATTCTTTGGTGATGGCCGTCACATATTTCGGATACATCACGAACTTATCGGATTTAAACTCCGAGGTCTGGTAATCGAGTTGTCCCGTTCCATAGAACCCACTCGACGAAAGGTGAACCGTCTCGTGCAGTTGTCCTGAGCCGTCATACATCGGATAAGTGTCCGTAGTGCCATTGCCAATTTGGTGGTCGAAGCCCAAGGAATAGTCGTCCATCACCACCAGAGGTTCTTCTATCCTCGGCAGGATGCCTCCCGACTCCAACTCACCATCGAAGCGTACCTTCTTCATGGAGAGGTCGTTAAGGCTATCGACGACAAAAGGATACAAGCTGTAATAGAACTTGCCGTCAAGGTCGGCGGACGACGCCACCGAGTCGAGGTTGCCGGGGTCAAAGGCCCCACCGTTGATTTTCCTGTAAAACTTGTAGCCTTCTGCGTCGCTATAGAAGATAGGATACTCTGGCGTCACCTCACGGCTTGACTTGTTGTCGCCCTTGTCGATGAGAAGACGGCCTTTCAACTTCTCCAGCGTGCCGTCGACAGGGATAATCTTGTTGTTGTCGCGGGCATAAAAGCGCAACGAGTCCACCTTGTTCATCCTAATCATGAAATCATCATACATGAACATGCAATCCTTGGTGAAGAACTCGAACATTCCAGCCAAAATGCCGCCCGAGAACCTGAAGTTCTTGTTTTTCTTCAAAGTGATACGGCCGTTGTCGGGCACGATGACGACATGCTTGCGGTCGCTCAACGAGATGGCGGATCCTTCATAGCCGTCAATCTGACTGGTGATACCGTAAACGAGCAAGTCGTTGGTGCCCAAGTCAAGACGCAGGTTAGGCTGACGGTTAGTGGTCACCGTGTGGAACTTAATCACATCATAATCAATGTTATCCCTATAGGAATCGACCATGTCGAAGAAGCGGGGCAAGGCCGTCACCCATTGCGTTTGGGCATCATACTCCATATAGCCTTCAGCCTGCAAACGCAGCACAAGCGTAATGACCTGCTCGGTGGGATAGCCAAGATACGAAGTCAGGTCACCTAGATAGAAATGCACTTGTCGTTCCACATTGCCAAAGCCTTTCAGGAACTTCTCAATACGAATCATCGGGTGCGTGCCGTCGAGGCCTTGCAAGCGTTTGAAATCCTCGTGCCTATAATAATTGACCGACACCACATCGCCCTCACTCCTATGGTTGACGCCCTCCATGCGCCTGAAATCGACCACGCTCTCGTCGACATCCCAATACATGGCCTCCACGAAAATATCCACGCCATGGTAATAATCATGGAAAGGTCCATCGCCCAGGTCTTTGTCCGAGCGATAAAACATCATGCTGCGCTTCTTGTTGTCGAACCTGAAGCCCAAATCGTTATGGTAAATCGAATCCAGACTCATGCGGCCTGCCACAGTGTCGGGCAGATAAAGACGCATCATCGCGCGGTCGGAAACCAGAACCTCCTCTTCCGACAAAGTGAAACGCGACGACTCCACCTTCACCACCTCCGTGCCATTGCGACGGAAATGGAACATGGCCTTGTTCTCCATCCCGCCAAAGACTTCCACAAGGTTGCCCATCATGCCTATACCACCCTCAAAATCAACATTTTTTAAGATGTTTGGGATACGATAATCGGAACGATACGACTTCACGCGCGGATACATGGTCCTCTCATTTGGAGCGTTGGCAAGCACCTTGTCCTCAAAACGGCACAAGATACTCTGATTGAAGTGGTTGCGCTCTTGGAAAACCACCGAGTCGATGGCATATTCCGAACGGTTCAAGTCAATCGTATAGAAATCGGGGAAGGTCACGAAGACATTGTCGGGGGAGATGCCGAAACGCGACCAGTCGGCGCGACCTCCTTGGCCTCTCCAACTGTTGTTTTCCATTGAGTAAACGCCTTTCGTCTGCTTGATGGCCGACTCGTCTTTCTGTGATGCCAACACCAGCGTGCCATCCACCGTCAGCTCAAACTTGTCAGCCGAAGGAAAGCCCAGCAACGCATCGCGAAGCATCCATTTGGTATTAGCCTTCGCCGACAGCACCTTCTCGACAAAGATGTTCTGGCATGCGGACAGGTACTTGTCCATGCCATTCACCGTCTTTTGGGCTTTGGCATCGGTGTAGGTGAGCCAGTTGTTCACGTCCTTGTGATTCAAGCCCGCAGTGGGAATCCTTTGCAATACAGCCACAAAATTGAAGGTGCAGGGGTAGGCGCGTGCTCCAGCTTTGGAATGGAACAGCTCGCAGAGACGCATCACAGTATTAATCTCTGCATCAGAATAATAACTATCCCAAGCACCTCGGAAGCCTTGCATCATCTTGGCGGCCTCATCACGTTCTTCTTTCGAGGTGGAAGTATTCAGATAAGCCGTCAATTGGTCATAAAAGGCATTCTTTTCTGTGGGGTAAAACGCCTGTGCAAAAGCAGACGACACGCCCAAAAAGAGCGACAAAACGGCTATAAGGATTCCTTTTTTCATTCTATTACTCAGTTAATAATCAATTATTTAACAAATTCAGCAGCCACCCAGTTGTTACGACTTAAGTGGCGGCAATAATGCAAACCAAGTCGCTCTGCCTCCGCCTTGATGCTCTCCAAATCCTCGGTGTAGAAGCCGCTGAAGAAAATGTGGGCATTGGGACGCATGGCGGCGACATAGAGCTGCATGTCGCGCAAAAGGATGTTGCGGTTGATGTTGGCCAGCACCACGTCGAAGCTACCTTGAATCGAGGAGGCATCGCCGAGGACAATTTCAATGTCGGAGATGCCGTTCAGCTCGCAATTGGTGAAGGCATTGCGGTAGGCCCATTCGTCGTTGTCGATGGCGAC
>CADAPW010000184.1 GCA_902789915.1 uncultured Bacteroidia bacterium
CTGATGCCTAACAAGCTGAATGTCATTGTCTATAACTTCGTCGATATGCTCTCTCACGCCCGCACCGAAATGGAAATCATCCGTGAGCTGGCCGACGACGAGGAAGCTTATCGCTCGTTGATGTACTCGTGGTTCGAACATTCCAGCCTCTTCGACATGATGCGCTTCATTGCCGAGAAGGGCTGTGACATGATTATCACCACCGACCATGGCTCCACCTACGTCGAAAAGCCCGTCCGCATCCTTGGCGATCGCGAGGTGAACACTAACCTGCGCTACAAATACGGCAAGAACCTGAAATACAACCCGAAGGAAGTCTTCGAGGTGAAAGACCCGGAGAAGATCTTCCTCCCCAAGGCCAACCTCAGCACGACCTTTGTCTTAGCTGGTGAAAGCGACTTCTTCGCCTATCCTAACAACTACAACTATTATGTCAGTTATTACCGCAACACCTTCCAACACGGCGGCATCTCGATGAGCGAAATGCTGATCCCGGTGACGCATCTCACTGCGAAGTAAGGAGATTCCCTTCGGGAATGGAGTGTATAATATACGTTTCCAGCGGCGGCAAGTAGGGCTTGCTATGTGTAGGCTCCACAAGCCGCCGCGTTTTACAAAACAAACCGTCTTCCATTCTTGCAGGGAATCTGTTTTTTACTATTTTTGTCGCATAATAATCTTTGTATGAGATTCTCTTACACATATATTATGACGAACATTACACATTCTGTTTTATACACAGGATGTACAAATGATTTAGTTCGTAGGGTGAGTGAGCATAAAAAACATCAATACAAAGGATCTTTTACGGATAGGTATAATTGCGAATATTGTGTTTATTACAAAGAATTCAACAATTATCAATCTGCTATTGATGAAGAAAACAGGATAAAAGGGTTGTCTCGTAAAGCAAAAATTGAGTTGATTGAGAAAATTAATCCTAAATGGAATGAATTAGTGACCGAGAAAGGATTTGTTCGCGATAAAACTCCATGGAGTGAAAAGGTACAACAAGTAATTGACGATTTGAAGAAAAACCTATGAGATTTCCTTCGGGAAAGGAATGTTAGTAGGGTGCATTTAGCGGCGGCAGGAGGCGTATACGGGTTGTGAACGTCAGAAGCCGCCGCTGTTTATGCTTTTATCGGTTTGCCATTCCCGCAGGGAATCTGAACTATCTTCAAGAGATTCCCTTCGGGAATGGAGTAGTTGTAGTGAATTACAAGCGGCGGCAAGTAGCGTTTCCGATTAGTAAGTGTCCAAAGCCGCCGCATATCCAAAAATAATCCTGCTTGCCATTCCCGCAGGGAATCTCGATCATGTCAAAAGTATTATTATCTTTGCAGCGCAAATACCAATGAAATGGATTCCAAAGAATTTCATATTTACGGAGTAGAGCAACTTTCAGAGGTCTCCGAGTATCTAATTTCCCTGCGTGACGAAGCCGACATCATAGCCTTCTACGGTTCAATGGGCGCGGGCAAGACCACGCTTATCAAGAACCTATGCCACAAAATGGGTGTCACCGATGAGGTGAACAGCCCGACTTTCGCCATCGTCAATGAGTATGTCACAGAGGAAGGTGAGTCGGTCTATCATTTTGATTTCTATCGTATTAAGAAATTGGAAGAGGCTTACGACATCGGTTTTGAGAATTATTTCGACAGCGGCAACCTATGTCTCATCGAGTGGCCTGAGATGATTGAACCGTTGTTGCCGGAAAAATATATCCGCGTGGAAATTCAGCATGGGGAAACGGATGAAGAACGGGTGATTCTTTGTCAAGTGGTTGAAGAATGAGAAAAGTGATGGATATGACCCAAGCCTCAGAATGCAAAGATTCCCGCCAACGCACTGGCCAGCCTTGGAATGACATGCATTCTGAGGCTTTGGAAAGCATGTCATCCCAGCAGGGGGATATGCGAGGCATGGGATCTATGCTTTCTAAGGCCTCCCAAGTCTTCATCCTCACCGATGAAAACGTAGCTCCATTTTGGCTGCCCGAAGTGGCCTATTGGCTGCGCTGCGATCCTGCCGTTGACATCATTATCAAAGCGGGCGAAGAGCACAAAAACCTCCAAACCGTCCAGCGCATTTGGAAGACCTTGTTGAAACATCATGCCGACCGCAATGCCTTGTTAATCAACCTCGGTGGAGGCGTGATCACTGATTTGGGTGGATTTGCAGCCTCTACTTACAAGCGCGGCATCAAATTCATCAACATTCCAACGACCTTGTTGGCGATGGTTGATGCGGCGATAGGAGGGAAGACAGGCATCGATTTCGGTGGCGGCAAAAACCAAATCGGCACCTTCGCTGAGGCAGAAGAGGTTATCGTCGACCCTGTGTTTTTGTCGACCCTGCCCAGAAGGGAACTCCTTTCAGGCATGGCGGAAATGCTGAAATACGGTTTCATTGCTGATGCCAACTTGTTGAACACTAGCCTGGAGAATTATCAGGATTACATTCTCCGTTGTGGCGAAATCAAGCGCGAGATTGTGGCGCAAGACCCAACCGAAAAAGGGCTGCGTAAGATCTTGAATTTTGGCCACACCTTAGGCCATGCCATAGAAAGCCATTGCCTGACAACGGACCATCCCATGATGCACGGCGAGGCCGTGGCTTTGGGTATGGTAGCGACGCTTTGGCTCTCCGTGGAACAATGTGGCCTGGATAAAAGGGTGCTGAAAGAATACGAGATGCAACTGCCTGTGCTGCTTTCAGAAGCAGAAATGAACCTGACCAAAAGCGATGTAGAACCTATATTGTCTTATCTCGCCCTTGATAAGAAGAACAAAGGTAAAAAGCCACAATTCGTTCTGCTTGAGGCGGTTGGAAAACCCATTTGGGATGTGGAAGTCGAGCCAAAGTTGGTGAGTGACGCAATGGATTACACTATTAATAAGGTGTCGAGTCTATGATGCTGCGCTGTGACATTACCCTTCCCGCCAGCAAGAGCGAGAGCAACCGCGCCCTGATGATTGCGGCGTACGGAGGCTTTGCACCCGATTTCCAGAACCTTTCAGATTCTAATGACACTAAGGTGCTGAAAAAAGCACTGGAGGGTTTGCCTTTTATAGATTCCCTCCGACGCACATTTCCTCGTGGGAATGACATAAAAGGCACCCCAATAATTATCGACATTGCCGACTGCGGCACTGCCGCCCGCTTCATGACCACCTATCTGGCTTGTCATGAAGGCGACTGGCTCCTGACAGGCACGGATCGTATGAAACAACGCCCCATCAAGCCCTTGGTGGATGCGTTGCAGTCCTTAGGTGCTGAAATCAAATATGTTGAAAAGCAAGGCTTTCTTCCGTTGCAAATTCATGGCAAAGCGCTTCAAGGCGGCAAAGTCGGTATTGATATGAGCCTAAGCAGCCAATACGCGTCCTCTTTGCTGTTGGCCGCACCGATGTTTCCACAAGGTCTTGAACTGGAATTGTTAGGTTGTGCCAATTCCTTGCCCTACCTGGATATGACCCTCAATATGTTGTGCCATTTTTCAGCACAGGCTGAAAGGCGGGGTAGTAGGGTCGTCGTGAAACCACAACCCTATAAAAAACAACCGTTTACGGTGGAACCCGATTGGACTGCGGCTTCCTATTGGTATGAGATGGCCGCGTTTAGCGAGGAGTGCGAAATTAGACTTATGGGACTGAAGGTTCCAACCGTCCATAGATACACTCCTTTCGCAGCCCATGTCATGCCGACCGACGAAGGAGGGAGAGCATCTAGGGGCTGCTCCAGTCGGTATGACATGGACGGCCGTTCTAACCTTCAAGGTGACGCCATCATTGCCGAATGGATGCAACAGTTAGGTGTAGGCACTTTCGTTGAAGAAGATGCCGTCGTTTTGCGAAAAATCCCGTTTGAAAAACGTCCTTTGCATTTCGACTTTTCCCAATATCCAGACCTTTATCCGTCTATGGCTGCCACCTGTGCCGGACTAAACATTGAAGCCACTTTCACGGGTCTCGACAACTTGGCACTCAAAGAGTCTGATAGGGTAGAGGCCATGCAAACGGAATTGGCAAAACTGTCCGAACGTCCTTTGCACTTTTGTGCCCACAACGACCATCGTGTCGTGATGGCCTTGGCTCCGCTCGCAATA
>CADAPW010000185.1 GCA_902789915.1 uncultured Bacteroidia bacterium
ATAGTAACCAAGAACTTCCTCCAAAATGGAATAAACCTCACTAACGGAAAGCGTCTCCATCAGCCTCATCTTGAACGGCTTGAAATTCGGCAGACCCTTGAAATACGCCGCCCAGTGCTTGCGGATTTCCAACAAGGCGATGTGCTCGCCCTTCCATTCCACCGAACGCTGCAGATGTATCTTGCTCACGCGCACACGCTCCGCCACGTCGGGCAAGGGCAGCTCCTCCCCTGTTTCCAAGTAATGCCTTATCTGGCTGAAAATCCATGGGTTGCCGTAGCTGGCGCGCCCTATCATCAGCCCGTCGACGCCAAAGGTTTCCTTGTAGTGTTTCGCCGAGGGGCCGTCCACCACGTCGCCGTTGCCGATGATGGGGATGTGCATCCTCGGGTTGTTTTTCACTGCGCCGATGAGGGTCCAGTCGGCGGGGTCGCTGTATTTGGTGGTGCGCAGGCGGCCGTGTATGGTGAGCGCGGCGATGCCCACGTCCTGCAGGCGCTCGGCGATGTCGACAATCTCGCGGTGCTCGTTGTCGTAGCCGAGGCGGGTCTTCACCGTCACCGGGGTCTGCACGGCTTCCACCACGGCCTTGGTGATGGCCACCATCTTGGGGATGTCGTTCATGATGCCCGAGCCGGCACCCTTCGAGGCCACCTTCTTCACCGGACAGCCGAAGTTGATGTCAATGATGTCGGGGTGGGCGGTTTCGGCATAGCGTGCCGCTTCCACCATAGGCTCCACGGCATTGCCGAAAATCTGTATGCCCACGGGACGCTCATATTCCTCGAAGTCAAGCTTTTTGATGCTCTTCACCGAGTCGCGGATGAGGCCGTCAGCGGAGATGAACTCGGAATACACCACGTCGGCGCCGAACATCTTGCAGACATAGCGGAACGGCGGGTCCGACACGTCTTCCATCGGGGCCAAAAGAAGCGGATAATGCTCAAATTCGAGGGGGCCTATTCTATACATTATCCTTAATTAATAATCGCACTTGAATGAAGAATCCTGACTTTATAGGTTCTCATACCGTTTGTCTAACGCTTTTCTAACCTTATTGAAATACTCCTCCACCGACATGCTGTCTTTACGACAGACCGTTTTTGGCCGAGTCATCGTACCCACATACGCCACACTCGGTTCGCTTGCCACAGTGGTAGGATTGTCGTTATCATATTGTTTTATTGCCATAAGAGTACATTTATTTTGCAAAGATAAACATTTTTCCCAACCTGAAGACCGCCATCTAAAGGATTTCGAAATTTTCGCGACAAAAATTGTATCTTTGTAGCGTTTTTAAACCTACTATTTATGGCTGAACATTTCAGATACCATAGTGGAAAGCGCATTTTGCTATTCCTTATTATACTGTTAATCAGTAGTTTGATTGGCGTTGCCATCTCGGCAGCCTTTATGTTTGCCGGCGACACGGGCATGAAAATCGCCCAAGGCTTGTCATCCATCTTCATGTTTGTCGTGCCGCCCATCGTGTATTATCGGGTCACCCGCACGAGGCATCCCATGGAAAGCCTGGGCTTCTGCAGCGTCGCCAAGCCATGGTACTTATTTATTGTAATAGGTGTCGTGCTGATGTTCATCTCTTTGCCCGTCACCAACCAATTGACGCGTTGGAACGAGGGCATGAGCTTCGGAGGCGCCTTTGAGAAGCTGGAGGAATACCTAAAAATGCTTGAAGAAACGGCTGCCGCCGCCACCGAGAAGATGCTCAATGCCAACACCATCGGTGGCCTGCTGCTCAACCTGCTGGTCATCGCCTTGATACCCGCCGTGGGCGAGGAGTTGACCTTCCGTGGCGTGCTGCAGCAAAGCCTGACGCGCAGGATGAAAAGCCCTCATGTCGCCATCATCCTGTCGGCGGCCATCTTCTCGTTCATCCATTTCCAGTTCTACGGCTTCCTGCCGCGCATGTTCCTCGGCATGCTGTTAGGTTACATGTTTTACATCACTGGTTCGCTGTGGACGAGCATCACGATGCACTTCGTCAACAACGGCACGGCGGTGGTGCTGTATTACCTCAACAACAAGGGCATCATCGACATCGACCCCGAGCATTTCGGTGAAATGCAATATTCCTGGCTCACCACCATCAGCTTCGTGGTGACGGCAGCGCTCATCGGCTGGTGCTGGTGGAAGGCTGAAAACGACGCCAAAGCATCCGATGAGTAATCTCCACGACATATTCTACGAGACCTTGGTGGTCGACAACCGTTGGATGCTTATTGTCAACGGCCTGTGGGCCACGGTGGTCATCACCTTGTTGTCTCTTGCCTTGGGCACGCTCCTCGGCGGGGGCATCTACGCCATGACGCGCAGCCGGCGCAGCTGGGTACGCAAGACGGCCCAGTATTACCGCGTCATTGTGCGGGGCACGCCCTTGCTGGTGTTGTTGCTTTTCTTCTTCTATGTGGTGCTCTCGGGCGGCAACGGCATCCTCGCTGCTGTCATTGCCTTCGGCATCAACTTCTCCAACCTCACTTGCACGCTTTTCCAGTCGTCCATCGACACCGTTGGACGCGACCAAATCGAGGCCGGCCGCGCATTAGGGTTCACCCCGATGCAGAACTGGCGCTATATCGTGCTTCCCCAAGCGCTGAAGAATGCGCTCCCTGCCTACAAATACCAAGCCGTGGCCATGGTGAAAGGCACCGCCATCGTGGGTTATGTGGCCGTCACGGACTTGGCTTTGGCCACAGAGAGCATCCGTTCCGCCACAGGGCGGTCGTTCCTGCCCCTGCTGATCATCACCATATTGTATTTCATCCTCGCCTGGCTGCTGACCAAGCTGCTGGACTATGTCGCCTATAAAACCTCCCGTATATGATTTCCATACGCCATCTATACAAGAGTTTCCACACCCCCGACGGCAAAGAGATACACGTGCTGCGCGACCTAAGCTGTGAGATTCATGACGGCGAGACGGTGGCCATCATCGGGCCTTCAGGCACCGGGAAAAGCACCTTGCTGCGTGCCCTCAACATGCTTGAGCCTCCCACCTCGGGCGAGATTATTGTTGACGGGGAGGACATCACGCGCAAAGACTACCCCGTTTATCAGCTTCGGCAGAAAATGGGCATGGTGTTCCAAAACTTCAACCTCTTCAAGCATCTCTCCGTGCTCGACAATGTCACGCTGGCGCCCATGAAACTGCGCGGCCTCAGCCGTGAGCAAGCCGAGCAGGAAGGCATGGAGTTTTTGCGCAAGGTGGAACTGGCCGAGAAAGCCAAGGCGATGCCTTCCGAGCTTTCTGGCGGACAAAAACAGCGTGCCGCCATCGCACGAACCCTTGCCATGCGTCCCGAAATCATCCTCTTCGACGAGCCGACCTCTTCCCTCGACCCTACCATGGTTGGCGAGGTGCAAGGCGTCATACGGCAGCTGGCACAAGAGAAGATGACCATGCTCATCGTCACCCACAAGATGCGCTTCGCACACGACATCAGCGACCGAGTCCTGTTCATGTATGACGGCAGCATCTACGAGGAAGGCACCCCCGACCAGATATTCTTCCACCCCAGAAAGCCCTTCACGCAAACCTTCGTGAAACGCATCCGCACCCTGACGTTCAACATCACGAGCAGCGACTTCGACTTCTACGACATGACCTCGCAAATCAACCAGTTCTGCATTCGCTACTCCATGCCCGAGAAGATGGATTCCATCACCCACGTGGTGGAAGAGATGCTTATCCTCATGCGAAAATATGGCAAGCCCATCCATATCGATGTGACTTACAGCGAAATGGATTATACTTCGACGATAGTCGTCAGACACCAAGGCGAGACCCTCTCGCCCCTTGAACGCGAAGACGCCGACGAGCTTGCCGTGATGATTATCAGAGGAATGAGCAACGACATCCAAACCGAACAAACCCCTGAGGGAGTCAAACTGACTTTCAAAATGTAACCATAAACACATACATTATGAAGAAAAACAAGCCTTGGTGGCTTTCGCTAGATGATGGTGAAGCATCTGGAGATACAGCAAATGGTGTCGGAGGTGGAATCGGCGGTGGAAAACGTAAGGTGGCTGTTGGGATGGGCCGTCGACAATCCTGAAAGCATTTACTCCATTCTCGAGGAATTCGTCAAAAGCAACCCCAACATTTGTGGAAGCGCCTTCGCCTTCGAGCCTAACCACTTTGAAGAAATGGGATATTGGTATGAACCGTATGTCATGCGCGACGCCAATGGTTTGCTCGTCCACAAACAAATTGCCGATTCCTTGCACGACTACCATCAAATGAGCTGGTACAAAGAGGGTTTGGTGGCCGACAGCGGTCGGTGGACCGAGCCTTATATCGACAACGAAGGCGCACATGGCATGGTATGCACCTACACCATCCCTGTTTACAATGAAGCGGGCGAGCCTGTGGCCGTCTTTGGCGCCGACCTGTCACTCAACTGGCTGACCGACAAATTTGCCTTGCAAGAAGGCACAAAGGAGGTGTCTTTCCTCGTCAGCCGTGAAGGGCGACTGCTGGCTTGTCCCGACAAGGACATGATCATGAAATACTCCCAAGAAGAAGTCAAGGCGAAGAACGGCAACTCACAAATTGAAGCCATCAACAGGGACATGCTTGCCGGTCACAACGGCAGTGCCAAAGTGAAAGACCACAACGGTGACTCAAAGCTCATCTATTATTCACCGGTAGGCGGCAGAACCGGCTGGTCAATGGCCATCGTTTTCTCCGAAAAAGAGATGTACAAAGGGTTGCGTTCTGTCGGACTCAAGCTCCAACTCCTCATGATTTTGGGCCTTGCCCTCATGGTGTATATCATGTGGCGTATGGTGAGAGGATTCAAGCGCCTGCAGGCCGTCAGCGCCGAGAAAGAACGCATCGGCAGCGAACTACGCATTGCGAGCAACATCCAGAACGGCATGCTTCCCAAGACCTTCCCTCCCTATCCCGACCTTGACGAGCTGGCCTTATACGGCACCCTGATGTCGGCCAAGGAGGTGGGTGGCGACCTTTACGACTTCTCCGTGCGCGACTACAAGGCCTATTTCTGCGTCGGCGACGTCAGCGGGAAAGGGGTTCCCGCCTCGTTGGTGATGGCGGTCACGCGTAGCCTCTTCCGCTCTGTCTCGGCACGCGTCGAAGACCCCGGCCAAATCATGTCGCAAATCAACAACGCCATGTCGGAGATGAACGAAAACTCCATGTTCGTCACCCTCTTCATCGGCGTGCTCGACCTTCACACGGGCAACTTGACCTATAGCAATGCCGGTCACTGCGCACCTGTATTGCTTGGAGAAAAGCACGAGCCTGTCGAGATGGATGCCAACATCCCCGTGGGCATCATGCCCGACTGGCAGTTTACCAG
>CADAPW010000186.1 GCA_902789915.1 uncultured Bacteroidia bacterium
GAAAACTTTGGGTCGGGGTTTTTCTTCGGGCGACCGAGGTGCGACATCAGCACAACCATGCCCTTGTCGTTCAAAACCTTGTTGATGGTGGGCAGGGCGGCACGCATGCGGGTGTCGTCGGTGATGTTAAAGTTATCGTCCAGCGGGACGTTGAAATCGACGCGGATGACCACGCGTTTGTTTTCAAAATTGACTTGATCGATGTTTGTCATATTGTTGTATGTTTAATTGTTGATTTGTTTAATTGTTTTTTTTCTTGAAGCGATACTTTTTTTGCTTTGGTTTTTGAACTGTCTCCTTTGGAATGACCATGTTGATGGCTTTGGGAAGGACTTCAAAGTCGAAGGGCGAGTTGTTGAGGTTTTCACCTTCGGTTTCCACCTTTAATGAATGTGGCGGAATGGAAACAATGTGGATTTTCTTTCCTCTAAAAGTCTTCACTTCATCGATTTTTTTGATGAAACTGCCATCGTAGACATTCTTTACGTTGGCAGCAAACTTGAAGATGGAGACTTTTTTGATGACCGTGACATCAAGCAAACCATCATCGGGGATGGCGTTAGGCATGGTCATCATGCCGCCACCGTTGAAGCGTCCATTGCCGATGGAGAGGTTAAGGATATAGTCATCGAATACAAGCTCATCATCGATGGTGAGTTGGACACGGGTGAGTTTGTACGTCAACATACACTTCACCAAACTGATCAAATAACGAATCGTGCCTCCTTTACCTTGTTGCTTCATGATGTTGGTGGAGTGACACACCATCTCGTCGAGTCCGGTTCCGGCGGCATTGAGAAAATACCTAATGCGTGTGTCGCCGTTATCATAATAGGTCAATTTGCCGATGTCGTGAGCAAAAATATGTCCTGTCTTGATGATTTTGACGACTTCATCATATTCCAAAGGGATGTTGAAAGTACGGCGCCAGTCATTGCCCGTTCCGATGGGAATCACTGCCATGGTAATGTCAGTGGTAGGCACCACATCTTGGGTAAAAATGCCGTTGATGACTTCGTTGTTGGTGCCATCGCCACCCACAGAGATGAACTTGCGATAGCCTTTCTCAACGATGGCGTTGCGGACAATTTCAATAGCATGTCGGGGATATTCTGTCAGTATATCGTCGAACTCAATGCCTTCGTCGACAAGGATTTGCCTTATCATCGGCCAGTCCTTTTCGGATTTGCCGACCGAGGCTTTCGGGTTAACAACGACCAACCATTTATTATTGCCTTGAATCATAAAACAAAGTTGTCGGTTTTTGGGGTCAAAGATAGGAAAAAAATGATTAGGCAAACCAAAAGTACCTCCTTTGTAAAAAGATTAGTGTCATTTGGTAAAATAAAAGTCTCATTTACGAAAAGAAGAGTCCTGTAACAAATAATTTACTATTTTTGCACACTTTATAATAATATAGAATATTTTTGCAATGATTACACTTAATGACAGAATCACTTTTGAAGAAGTCGAAAAAGTCCTTTATTCCAACGAAAAAATACAAGTTTCGGATGCGTGGATGAGTCGTGTGGAGGCTTGCTATCGTTTCTTGGAGAGTTTTGCCGCCGAAAAAGTCATATATGGCATCAATACGGGTTTCGGTCCAATGGCGCAATGGCGTGTTGACGACAAGTATCTTACAGATTTACAATATAATATCATTCGCAGTCATTCCACAGGCGCTGGCGAGCCTTTGGGCGACATCTATGTGAAGTCGGCCATGATTGCCCGTTTGGGAACGGTGCTGCAATGCCGCTCGGGCGTGCATACCGACGTGGTGAAACTGCTTGTGGAGTTTATCAACCATGAGATTTATCCGTTTATCCCCATGCACGGTAGCGTGGGTGCCAGTGGCGACTTGGTGCAATTGGCCCACATCGCCTTGTGCCTTATCGGCGAAGGCGAGGTTCACTACAAAGGCGAGTGGCGCAATGCCGGTGAGGTGATGAAACAATTGGGCTTGACCCCGTTAAAGATGCACATTCGCGAAGGTCTCTCCATCACCAATGGCACCTCTGTGATGACGGGCATCAGCGTCATCAACCAGTTCCATGCCGAGACCTTGCTCGACTGGGCCACATTGGCAGCGGTGTGGATGAATGAAATCGCCTCTTCTTTCGATGATTACATGTCGGAAGGCGAAAACAACTGCCGACGACATGAAGGCCAACAAGTGATGGCTCGTCGCATGAGAGAGCTTTCCGAAGGCTCGCAATGTCTGAAGAAACGCGCCCACGAGCTTTATGACTACGGTCACTCAGACGTGAAGGTGTTTGAGCACAAGGTGCAGGCTTATTATTCGTTGCGTTGCACACCGCAAATTTTGGGTCCTATCTACGACACGTTGAAATATACACGCCAAATCCTTGAAGATGAGCTGAATTCGGCCTGCGACAACCCCATCGTAGACCCCGAAACGGAATATGTTTACCACGGTGGCAACTTCCATGGCGACTATATCTCATTGGAGGAAGACAAAGTGAAAATTGCCCTTGTGCGCCTTTGCATGACGGCTGAGCGTCAGCTGAATTATTTGTTCCACGACCGCATCAACGGCATCCTTCCCCCATTCCTCAATCTCGGAACATTGGGTCTGAACTACGGTATGCAAGCCTGTCAGTTCACCGCCACTTCGACGACTGCCGAATGTCAGACCTTGGCCATGCCCAACTATGTACACAGCATCCCGAACAACAACGACAACCAGGACATCGTCAGCATGGGCACCAACACCGCTCTGCTTTGCAAGCAGGTGGTGGAGAACTGCTTCCAGGTGATGGCTATCCAATACATCGCCTTGGCACAGGCCACAGACTGCCTAAAGATTGCCGACAAGCTGAGTCCCACCTCGCACAAGGTGTACGACAAAGTGCGCGAAATCATCCCGCTGTTTATTGAAGACACGCCGTTCTACAAGGAAATCGCCGAAGTAGAGAACTATTTGAAAACCAATCCTTTGAAATTGAAGTAATGAAGTACGCACTCATCACAGGCGCCTCTCGCGGTTTGGGCAAAGCCATCGCCATACGCCTGGCGAAAGATGGTTTTGCAGTGATCATCAACTACCAATCCAACAAAGAAGCCGCAGAAGATACATTAAAACAAGTCCAAGAAAATGGGGGCACGGGCGAGTTGTTGCCTTTCAATGTCGCCGACCCGCAAGCCATCGAGAATGCCTTGACATCATGGGCGGAGACGCATCCCGATGATTACATCTCAGTGTTGGTTAACAATGCGGGCATTCGTCAGGACAACTTGATGATTTTCATGCAGGAAGAACAGTGGAACAATGTACTTGATACCACCTTGAACGGTTTCTTCTATATCACCCGTCGCCTACTGAAGGACATGATGACGCACCGCAACGGGCGCATCATCAACATGGCATCGTTGTCGGGACTGAAAGGTCTGCCTGGACAAACCAACTATTCCGCAGCCAAAGCCGCGCTCATCGGAGCCACGAAGGCCTTGGCACAAGAAGTAGCCGCCCGCAAGGTGACCGTCAACGCTATCGCTCCGGGCTTTATTGCTTCTGACATGACAAAAGAATTGGACGAGGCTGAGTTGAAGAAACTCATCCCGCTGGGACGTTTCGGCAAACCCGAGGAAGTAGCTGCCTTGACCAGTTTTTTGGCATCCGACGAATCGGCATACATCACAGGACAAGTCATTTCAATTAACGGAGGGCTTTATACATAAAATACCGGCGTTTCGACAGGCTCAACGACCTAGGTCCCGAGTCTGTCGAAGGGCCGACTTGAAAGAATCAAACTATGAATCATAGAAGAGTCGTCATCACAGGCATAGGCATTTGGTCTTGCCTCGGAAAAAACAAGGAAGAGGTTGCTACCTCATTGCGCGAAGGCCGTTCGGGTATTGGTATCCAACCGGAACGCACTGAATACGGTTATCGTTCTCCGTTGACGGGCATTGTTGAAAAACCGCAACTAAAAGGGACCGTAAGCTCCGCATGTACCTCGCCGAAGAAGGCGAATATGCCTATATGGCCACACTCGAAGCCTTCAAACAAGCTGGGGTTGACGATGCCTATCTGCTGGAAAACGAAGTGGGTGTGTTGTTTGGCAACGATTCTTCAGCCAAGGCGGTCATCGATTCGCATGAGACCATCTTGGAAAAGAAAGACACCACCCTCGTCGGCTCATCGGCCATCTTCCAGTCGATGAACTCCACTGTAACGATGAACCTCTCCACCATTTTTCACCTGAAAGGCATCAACATGACCATCAGTGCAGCTTGTGCAAGTGGTTCCCATTCCATAGGCTTGGGTGCCCTGCTCATCCGCAACGGCTTGCAAGACATGGTGCTTTGTGGTGGTGCCCAAGAGACCAACTACCTTTCCATGGGCAGCTTCGACGGTATCAGTGCTTTTTCGACGCGCATAGATGAGCCTACCAAAGCTTCACGTCCTTTCGACCGCGACCGCGACGGCCTTGTGCCCAGCGGCGGTGCGGCAGCCTTGGTGCTTGAGGATTACGACCACGCTGTTGCCCGTGGTGCAACCATTTTGGCAGAAGTTTGCGGCTATGGCTTCTCGTCGAACGGTGAAAGTCACATCTCGCAACCCAGTGAAGACGGCTGCTACCGTGCCATGACCCGTGCCATGAATGAAGCAGGCGTGAAGGCCGAAGACATCGACTATGTCAACGCCCATGCCACCTCAACTCCTCAAGGCGACATGTTT
>CADAPW010000187.1 GCA_902789915.1 uncultured Bacteroidia bacterium
TGCGCGATGGCTTGATTGACACTATCGGCACCGACCATGCGCCGCATCTGCTTGAAGAGAAGATGACCGATGATTATTTCACGAGCAAGTCGGGGTTCCCGTCCATTCAGCATTCGCTCGACATCATGGTGAACGCCATGGGGACGGAGAGCATGCCTTTGTTGGTGCAACTGATGTGCCACAACCCTGCCACTCTTTATCAAATCGACCGTCGTGGCTACATCCGCGAAGGCTATCACGCCGACTTGGCGCTCATCGACCTTGACACGACCAAGGAAATTCGCAATGTGGGAGAGTATTCCAAATGCGGTTGGACGCCTTACGACGGTGTTCAAGCCCATTGCATTGTGACGCATACCTTCGTGAATGGCAACTTGGTCTTTGAAAAGGGCATCTTCCATGAAGAAAACAGGGGGGAGAAATTATTATTCAACAGATAAATGTAGGACTGTCACATGGTTGCTGTGCATGTCGAAGCACCGTGGCAGCCGCTAGAAACGATAAAAACTATCAAAATGAAAAAGATATTCCTTTTATTATTCATGGCCTTTGCTTTGGCTTCCTGCTCGGCCCAATTGACTGAAAAAGTGATGGCAACCTATCCTGATGGCACAGTGAGAGTTGTCCAATATTACGATAAAAACGACCAGTGCGTGAAGGAGACCGAGTATTACGAAACGGGCCAGGTGAAGATGGAAGGCGGCATGAAAGATGGCAAGATGGACGGGGAGTGGACGGCCTATTTCATCGACGGTCGTGTGCAGAGCCATGGTTTCTTCAAGGATGGCAAACGCACGGGTGCCGCACAGGTGTTTTATTCCAACGGCAATAAGTATGAAGAAGGCTTTTATAAAGAAGGCAAACACGTCGGACATTGGAAATTCTACGACGAGCAAGGTACCTTCATCAACGAAGTCAACTACGGGGAATAAGCCTTATTTCTTGTCTTTCCAGCTATAGAGGTTGATGCCAAAGGTGAACTCGGCATAGTCGATTACCACCTCATGCACTTTCATAAACGAGCCAACGAACATGTTGCGGTTCTTGCCCAAGTAATACTTGAATCCCAAGCGGCCGTAGAATGTGCGGTAGCAGGGTGGGAGATAAGTGTTCTCAAAGTTGCTTTCTGCTGACTCTTTCAACCCCCATGTCTTCTTTTGGTCGGTGCCATAATAGATGCCGTGCCAGAGGTAGTAGGCGCCGCCAATGCAGAAGGCGAAGCGGCTGAAGTTGATTTCGAACATCACCGAGGGCGCCAGATGCAGGCCGCGGGCGAAGCTGTATTCCATCAACGGGATGGCATCGTCGCCTTGGAAGTATTCATGACCGTCGTTGTACATCTGGTGTGCCTTTTCGTACATGCGCTTCGTCTCGCCGGTCCAGCCGAAATCCAGAGCCACATCGTAGCTGAACTTGGGGTGGAACTGACGGTGTACGCCGATTTGGATGACGTTGGCAAAGTAATAGGGACGCTCGTTAGGCATGTCGTTGACCATAGTGCCGTCGGCGGTTTGGTAAGTTCTCATCGATTCGTTGGTCTGCAATAGTCCCACCGATTCGGTAGCGAAGATGGCTGTGCTTTTCTCAAACTTGGGGCGCGGCTTTTCCTTGGGAACGAGTTCTGGCCGACCCAAAGGATGGTAACGAAGTCCCACCACCCAGCTGAACACGTTGATGCCGCAGTTTGGCAGACGCAGTGCTGCATTTGAAGAATGTGAGAACTGGTAGCGCAATGTGATGTCGAAGTTGTCCTCGATCATAAAGGTCGGGCCGACATCGATGGCGAGGTGGACATTGGCAACAGAGCCAATGAACTCGTCGCCGTGTTTGGTCCAAAACGAGAAGCCGCCCATGATGTCGTAGTCGAGAGACCAGTATTTGCCCCGATAGAAATGGCCGTTGATAAAGCCGCCCAACGAGTAGCAGTCGCCGAGGGCGCGATGGTAAGTCTCTTGTTCGTAGCCGTTTTCGTCGCGATATTTAAACTGGATGCTGTCGACGTTGTTCTTCTCGAAGCGTAGGAAGGCACCGTAGGAGAGATAGTTGAAATCACGCTCCCATTTCAGGCGACCGTCGGTCTGTCGCCCGATGCGCAGGTCGACGCCATATTGAGGCAACACTTTCATGTAGGCATGGCGCTCTTCGAAGGGGAAATATTTCCCCAAGCGGCCGTCCACTTCAAAAAAGGTGCGGTTGTCGAAGGTGAAAAGTTTTTGCTCTTGCGCCGTTGCTGGTTTTGAAATGCAAAAGGCTAAGGCAAAAGCGATGTAAATGATACCTTTTCCAAGGCCTTTAAAGGGAAAAACACGTTTCATAATGCCTATTTGTTGGCTTTCTCCTCATCGTTGTTGTACCACTCAAGGTAGTCTTCCGTAAAGCCACGGCCTGCTTCAACGAGTTGCTCTTTCTTTGCGTCAGAAATGTTGAAGTCGGTGGCGTCCACACCAAGCGTATTGATGTAGATGGTGCGCTGCCAGTCATCGCTGTGCAGGTGCACGTTGTTTTGGAAGTCGATAAGTGTGGTGACTAAGGCCTTGGTGTAGGTGAACAGGCTTTTGATTTCCTTTTCTGCCGGTTGGGCGTCGGGGTTGAGGTACATCTCGATTTCGTCTTTGCCGTCGAGGCGGAATCCCAAAGTCTCCTTGTTGTATACGTATTCATTCACGACATTGGCTTTTTGCCCCATCTTGGGCGGAGTCATCTGTTTTATCCTGTCGTTGATTTTCTCGTAATAGGAAGTCCGGCGGGCGTTGACATGGTCGTCAACGAAATTTAAGCGGTCGAATGACTTGATGGCATAGTTGTTCAGCAATCCGCCATCGACATAGACATGGTCGTCGCCATTCACGCCTTTCACGGCGGCGAAAAACAGCGGAATCGACATAGAGATACGGGAGGCATCGGCAACTTTCACATCGGGGGTCTCAGTGGCATTGAATACCTTGGAATAGCCTGTTGTGAGATCGGCGCCAAGCAGATGAAGCTCTCTGAATTGCTTGTTTTGGGCCAGTTCCTTGAACGTGATTTCGCCGTTGTTGGTCTTATCCTTGATGTAACCAGCCATGAGGTTGCGGAAGTAGTCGCCTTTGTACCAGCCATAGTCGTTAACGAGACGGTTGATGTCGCGCACAATGCCCCACGAGCTGTCCATGAAATTTTTGAAGTTGATGTCCCAAAGGATATCGCTGATTTCTTTGGCAGAATAGCGCAATGCGACGAGGACGGCCACCATGGCACCTGCCGAGGTGCCGGCCACGCGTTCAATATTTTGGAGGATGCCTTCCTTATTGAGCACCTCAAGGGCACCCACGTAGGCGATGCCCTTCACGCCACCGCCTTCGAAGACGAGATTCTTGAAGTGATACTTGTTGGGGTTGATAGGGCTGCCTTTTTTTACGAATTTGATGGTTTTAACGTCGTTATTCATAACATATTGGTTTTATTATTGTTATTCCATTATCCAACTGGTGCCTTCCTTGCCGTCTTTCAAGGTGATGTGCAGCTTGGCCAACTCGTCGCGAATCTTGTCGCTGGTGGCCCAGTCCTTGTTGGCGCGTGCTGCCTTGCGGATGTCGATGATGGTCTGCATGAGGCCGTCGACGAGGGCACCGCTGCCGTCGGAGGCGTTGCTTTCCACCAAGCCCAAGATGTCGAAGACAAAGTCCTGGAACAATTTGTTGAGCAAAGCCAGTTCCTCGGCGTTGATTTGTGCCTTGCCGTCCTTGACGGTGTTGACGATGCGCACGGCCTCGAAGAGGTTGGCGATGACGATGGGACTGTTGAAGTCGTCGTTCATGGCGTCGTAGCAGGCATCGACGATCTTCTGGATGTCAAGATTGGCGGCACCTTCGGTGGCTTTCAGGCCCTTGGCGGCTTTCACGGCTTCCATCAAGCGGTTGTATCCCTTCTCGGCGGCTTGCAGG
>CADAPW010000188.1 GCA_902789915.1 uncultured Bacteroidia bacterium
CCAGCACCACGGTGCCCACCCGCGCCAAGGTGCCACCGACGTGTGCCCCCTCATCCCTGTGAGCAACATCACCATGGAAGAGGTGGTCGAATATGCCCATAAGTTAGGCAAACGCCTCGGCGACGAGCTGAACATCCCGATTTACTGCTACGAAGAGGCTGCCTACATCAAGGAGCGCCGCAACCTCGCTTACTGCCGCACGGGTGAGTACGAGAGCTTGTCCTCTCGTCTCGGCACGGAGCAATGGAAGCCCGACTTCGGCCCCAACGAATGGAACGAACACGTGGCCCACACGGGTGCCACCCAAGTGGGTGCCCGCGACTTCCTCGTGGCCATCAACTATAACCTCAACACCACCTCGACACGTCGCGCTAACGCCATCGCATTCGACGTGCGTGAAAAGGGTCGCCCGATGCGCGAAGGCGGCAAGGTGACTGGCAAGCCGATGAAGGACGAGAACGGCAAACCGATCATGATTCCCGGTACGTTAAAGGCCACCAAGGCCATCGGCTGGTTCATTGAGGACTACGGCATCGCCCAGGTGTCGATGAACATCACCAATATCAGTGTGTCGCCCGTCCACGTCTGCTTCGAGGAGGTCTGTGCCAAGGCCGCTGCCCGCGGCGTGCGTGTCACTGGCTGCGAAATCGTCGGCCTCGTGCCCAAGAAGGTGCTGATGGACGCTGGCAGGTTCTACCTGGCCAAGCAACAGCGCAGCCTCGGTGTGAGCGAAGAGGAAATCATGAAGATCGCCATCAAGTCGATGGGCCTCGACGACCTGAAGCCCTTCGACCCGAAGGAAAAGGTCATCGAATACCTCATCGAAGACCACAGCCAGAAGAAACTCGTCGACATGACCTGCACGGGCTTCGCCAACGAGACCGCTAGCGAAAGCCCCGCTCCTGGTGGCGGCTCCATCTCGGCCTACATGGGTGCTCTTGGTGCCTCATTGGCCACGATGGTCGCCAACCTGTCGTCGCACAAGCCGGGCTGGGACGAGCGCTGGGAGGAGTTCTCCAACTGGGCCGTCAAGGGTCAGGCCATCAAGGACGAGCTGCTTGAGTTGGTCGACGAGGACACCAATGCCTTCAATAAGATCATGGATGCCTTCGGCCTGCCGAAGAAGACCGACGAGGAGAAGGCTGCCCGTACTGCCGCCATCCAAGAGGCTACCAAGTATGCCACCCAGGTGCCTTTCCGCACGATGAAGGTCGCCTTCAAGGCTTTCGAGGTCGTCCGCGCCATGGCCGAGACTGGCAACCCGAACTCCGTCACCGATGCTGGCGTGGGTGCTTTGTGCGCTCGTTCGGCCGTCATGGGTGCCCATTTGAACGTCAAAATCAACGCTTCTTCACTGAAAGACGAGGCTTTCAAGGCCGAAATCTTGAAGGAAGCTGCCGAGATTGAGGCTGCTGCCCTTGTGCAAGAGGCTGAAATTCTGCAAATTGTGAATAAGGTTATCGCAGGAGAATAAAATTTTGAAAAAACGGTTGCTGGTATTTGAAAAAGTTGTACCTTTGCAGCCAAATTTGAAAGGAGTATAAGCAATGTCAAAGAAACAGAAAGATGCACGCGTGAAAGTCATTCTTGAATGCACTGAGCACAAGGCCAGCGGCATGCCCGGCACTTCGAGATACTACACCATGAAGAACAAGAAGAACACTCCCGATCGTCTGGAGTTGATGAAGTATAACCCAATCCTTAAGAGAATGACTCTCCACAAGGAGATTAAATAATTTAGAGTTATGGCAAAGAAAGCTGTTGCTACCCTTCGTAGCTTAGACAAGACCTATAGCAAGATCATCAGAATGAAGCGTTCTGAGAAGACGCCTACTATTTCGAGGAGACCGTCGTTCCCGCCGACAAGGTGCAGGAATTCCTTGCTAAGAGATAATTTGCGTAAAACGCAGAACAATAGAGCTTTTCCATAACCATTATGGGAGAGCTTTTTTGTGTTTGTATAATCGGACACGAGTCGGCCCTTCGACCCTTCGAGGTTCCTCAGGGACCGCAGGCTCAGGGACCTCAACAATTAAACGATTAAACAACCAACAATTAAACAACACATCATGGGCCTATTCTCATTCCTAACCCGTAAGAAAGAACAGAAAGAAGACCTCGACAAAGGGCTTGAAAAGACCAAAGAGAGCGTCTTCTCCCGCATTTCCAAAGCCATCATCGGCAAGTCGACTGTCGACGACGAGGTGCTTGACAACCTGGAGGAGATTCTTATCACCTCAGACGTGGGTGTTGAGACCACCTTGAAAATCATTGACCGTATCCAGAAGCGCGTGGCCCGCGACAAATATGTGGGCACCAACGAGCTTAACAGCATCCTGAAAGAGGAGATTGTGGCTTTGCTGCAGGAAAACGAGTCGGGCGACGGCACCACCTTCGACATTCCGTCGGACAAGAAGCCGTATGTGATTATGGTCGTCGGCGTGAATGGCGTGGGCAAGACCACCACCATCGGCAAGTTGGCCTACAACTTCAAGAAGGCGGGTAAGAAGGTCGTGCTTGGCGCTTCCGACACCTTCCGTGCCGCTGCTGTCAGCCAGCTCCAGATCTGGGCTGAGAGGGTAGGCGTGCCTTGCGTCCAACAAGGTCAGGGTGCCGACCCCGCTTCCGTGGCTTTCGACACGGTGAAGTCGGCCGTGGCCCAGGATGCCGACGTCGTCATCATCGACACGGCAGGACGTCTGCACAACAAAGTCAACCTCATGCGCGAGCTGACCAAGATCAAGACCGTCATGCAGAAGGTCGTCCCCGATGCACCGCATGAGATCCTGCTCGTGCTGGATGCCTCCACGGGCCAGAACGCCATAGAGCAGGCCAAGCAGTTCACAGCCGCCACTGAAGTCAACGCCCTCGCGCTGACCAAGCTCGACGGTACTGCCAAGGGCGGCGTCGTCATCGGCATCTCCGACCAGTTCAAGATCCCGGTCAAGTACATCGGCGTCGGCGAAGGCATCGACCATTTACAGGTCTTCGACCGCAAGGCCTTCGTGGATAGTCTTTTCGAATAAGTTACCTAAAAACTATAGCTGTGATGACACGGGACGCGGGACTACGGGACACGGGACAAATCCCAACCGTCTCGCGTCTCGCAGTCTCGTGTCTCGCGTCTGATATGTAACCTTTGCCTTATGAAAAGACACACTCTAAACATCATCACCCTCGGTTGCTCCAAAAACAAAGTCGACTCGGAGCATCTGGCCGCTTTGCTGGAGCACCGTTATGTGATCCGTCACGACGACGAACGCCGTTCCGATGTGGTCATCATCAACACCTGTGGCTTCATCGGCGATGCACAGGAGGAATCCATCGACACCATTCTGGAATATGCCGAACTGCGCAAGCAAGGCAAAATCAAGAAACTGTATGTCACTGGATGCCTCTCGCAAAGGTTCAAGAAGGACTTGCAAGCCGAAATCCACGAGGTGGATGCCTTCTATGGCGTGGAGAGTGTCAATCTCATCGCTGCTGACCTGCTGAAAGAGGAAGTGCAACCTGACTATTGCAGTCGCCGCGTGCTGTCTACTCCTAAACATTACGCTTATCTGAAGATTTCCGAAGGTTGCAACCGCCGTTGTGCCTTTTGTGCTATCCCTTTAATAAGAGGTGGTCATGTCTCCGTGCCGATGGAAAACCTCATCGAGGAGGCGAAAGGTTTGGCCAAGCAAGGCGTGAAGGAACTCATCCTCATCGCCCAGGACCTGACTTATTATGGTCACGACATTGATGGCAAATCGCACATTGTGGAACTAGTGAAAGCGCTTTGCGACATCAACGGTTTTGAGTGGATCCGTCTGCATTACGGCTATCCGCTGGGCTTTCCCGATGAGTTGCTTGACCTGATGCGCGAGAACCCCAAAATTTGCCATTACATCGACCTGCCTTTGCAGCATGTCAGCACCCATATCTTGCAAGCCATGCGCCGTGGTGTGGACCGTGATCAGACCATCGGTTTTGTGAAGAACGTGCGTAAACATGTGCCTGACATCGCCTTCCGTACCACTTTCATCGTAGGCTTCCCTGGCGAGACCGAGGAAGACTTTGAGGAACTTTGCCAGTTCATCAAGGACATGCGTTTCGAGAGGGCAGGAGTGTTCGCTTTCTCGCCCGAGGAAGGCACGCCGGCATACGAGATGAATGACGATGTCCCCGACGAGGTGAAGCAAGAACGCGTAGACAAGCTCATGGATATCCAGCAGAACATTTCTTTGGAAATCAACGCCCAGCGTGTGGGCAAGACCGAGAAGGTGTTGATAGACCGTCTCGAAGGCGACTATTACATCGGTCGCACGCAATACGACTCCCCCGAAGTCGATGATGAGATTCTCATTTCCGCTGAAAACGAATTACAGATAGGCCAATTCTACCAAGTCAAAATCACCCAGGCGGATTATTTTGATTGTTACGGGGTAGTGTTAGTTTAGAGTTGAGAGTTTAGAGTTGAGAGTCAGTGGGAAGTTTAGAGTTTAGAGTTTAGAGTGTAAAGTCGACAGCAGCCTTGTCATCCCTATGTGGTGCTTTACCCCTTGCCGTCATTGCGGACTTGATCCGCAATCTCCTTCAATACTGGACCACCTTCCTATCGGCAAACAAAGAAGGCATCCGGCATTCATAGTCAACCGGTCGGTAGTGCGCCGTGCGGCCTAAGCCGTGCATTCGACTGACAACGTGCTGAGCCTGCGCCGTGCTGTTCATCGTGAACGGGTGCTGTCGGCTCCGGGCAACGATCAGTGGTGGGGGTTCGGTTCGCCCTACAAATGCGGATGCCTTGTGGTTCAGACCAGCTCGGTCTGGAAGTTGAGTGCCTGTATCTCCATGTCGAGTTGGCGCAGCTGTGCGGAGCATTCGTCCACCTTCTTGCCGATGGCTTTCACGTCGACCACGGTCACCGTCTTGATCTCCGAGCGCGAGTAGCGGTCTTGTCCCGCCGAGGCGGTGTCGAAGATGCTGCGCAGGTTGCTGACACGCATGGTCAGCACGTCCTTGCGGGCCATGAGTTGGGTGAGGGTGACGCCCTGGGCGTTGGTGGTCTGCATGTTGGTGGCGTTGATGCGCCAGATGAGGTCTTCGAGCTGCGTGAGGCAGGCGTCGAGTTCCTTCATCAGCTCCGAAGGTTCTTCCGAAGGCGCGTCGCCTTCCTGCACCTTCACGTTGTTTTGTATGCGCTGTCCTAATTGTTGTATGCGCTTCTGCAGGTCTTTCCTGATGCTTAATGCTTCTGCGAGTTTCATAGTTTGTGGATTTTGGTTGCAAAGATAAGAAAAAAAGCGTTCTTGGTTTCGGTGGACTACATTAACGCCCCTTTACCCTCATGGCGGACCCTCATTCCGCGAACGCGGAACGCCATCTCCTGAACCGCCAGAGGACTACACTCCTTCTTGTCGCTTCAATAGGCTGCGGCATGTTGGTTTTGATTTTATTGTCGGCAGGGGTTCACGCCACCTGCCTCCGCAATTGCTGTCGCCCCTTCGAGGCTGTGTTCAGTAGCCGTAAAAGTGAAAACCGAAAGCGGTAAATCACACAGGGGGGTACTGTAAAACTCCGTGAGACCCATATCTAAACTATTTTATACCCATATCAGAAAAAGTTTAGATATGGGTGTAAACTATTTTAGAGGTGGGTGGGG
>CADAPW010000189.1 GCA_902789915.1 uncultured Bacteroidia bacterium
CAACGGCATCTCCATGAACGACCCCGAGACGGGACGTCCCGTCTTCTCCAACTGGGGTGGCCTCAACGATGCCTTCCGCAACTCGACGCTCGTTGAAGGACTCGGCAAGACCGACGCCGGCTTTGGCGGCCTCGGTGGCTTGACTGCCTACTCGACACGCGCCTCGCAGTACCGTAAGCAGATCTCGCTGAGCTATGCCATCAGCAATCGTTCCTACCATCACCGCGCCATGGCCTCCATCGGCACGGGTGAGCTGGGGAAGGGCTGGTACATTATGGCCAATGCCAGTTGGCGCCATGCGGGAATACACGACTATGCTGACTTTGACTCCAAGTTTAAGAACAACCTGTATAGCACCGTGACTGGCTATTCGGAAGGCACTTTCTACCATGCTTACAGCTACTTCCTCTCCGTGGAGAAGAAAATCAACGACAAGCACAGCCTCAATCTCACCGTGTTCGGTGCGCCTTCCCAACGTGGCGGCTCGTCACCCGAGGTGCAGGAGATATTCGACCTTGTCGGCTCCAACTACTACAACCCCAACTGGGGCTACCAGACCATCAATGAGAACGGCAAGCAGGTCGTCCGCAACTCACGCGTGAGTTCCTACCACCAGCCCTTCGTCAGCCTCACTTGGGATTGGAAGCCGAGTAAGAAGACCTCATTCTACACCTCTATGTACTACTTCAGCGGCCCTGGTAGCCAGACAGCCCTTGAATGGGGCGAAGCCGCCGACCCGCGTCCCGACTACTACAAGAACCTGCCCAGCTATTACATGACCAACGCCCATAGCACGGCGGAAATCGAAGCTCAAATTGAGGCTTGGCAAAACCGCGACCCAAAAGTCACGCAAATCGACTGGGACAACCTCTATAACGCCAATCGCAACCACCTTTTCACGGTGCATAATGCCAATGGACAGGAAGGCAACACCATCACGGGTAAAGCCTCCAAGTACATCCTTGCCGAACGCCATTATGACAAGAATCAGATGGGTAACGCCACCTACTTCAAGCACGAGTTTTTGCCTAACTTGATTATGACAGGCGGCTTTGCAGTGAACGTCTCGTGGACACATTATTATGAAAGCGTCAATGACCTCCTTGGTGGCGACTATTACTACGACATCAACAAATATGCCGAGAACCTCGAAAACGAAGAATGCCAGACCAACCTCCTCAATCCCAACCATGTGGCCAAGGTCGGCGACATCATCGGCTATAACTACAATGCCAACCGCAACTACGGCCGTATCTGGGACCAAATAGACTGGCTCGTCGGCAACTTCGACCTCTACTTGGGTGTACAGGCTGAGTTTACGCAGATCTGGCGTGAAGGCTTCTGGAAGAGCGGCTCTTTCGCCGATAACTCCTATGGCAAGGATAAGATGCACAACTTCTTCGACCCAAGCGTGAAAGCAGGTGTGACATACGCCATCAACGGCCGTAACCACATCGTTGCCAACATGGCTTATATGACGCAGGCTCCGCAATTTAGAGACATCTACATCTCACCGCGCACCCGCCACACCGTGGTGGAAGGCGACCTCAAGAGCGAGCGCATCAACGCCTTCGACTTGAGCTACCTCTATCGCTCACCTGTGTTCAAGTTGCGCGTGACGGGTTACTACTACACCTACCAGAACCTCATCTGGAACCGCAGCTTCTATTGCGAAAACGTCTTCCAGAATACAGCTACCAGCGAAAACTCCTACACAAGTGAGTACATCAACTTCATCATGACTGACATCAACCAGAGAAGCCTTGGTGTGGAACTGGGTGCCGAATGGAAGATCACCCCGACCATCACGATGCAGGCCGCTGCCGCCAATGGCATCCACGTGTATCGTAACAATCCCATCTTCTCGGTGTATGACGACAACAATACCACGGCTTATATCCAGAACAGCACCGCCTACCTGAAAGACTACCACGTCTCTTCAGGTCCCGAGACGGTGGCTTCGTTGGGTATCAAGTACAACTCGCCAAAATACTGGTGGGTGAGCCTCAACGCCAACTACCTCGCCAACATGTACTTCGACGTGAACCCCTATAACCACACCGAAGAAGGCATGCTGCACTACGCCCAGGGCGACATCCGCATCGAGGATGTGTTGCGCCAAACCCCGATGAAGCCTGCCTTCACGCTCGACTTTTACGGTGGCTTCTCGAAGCGTTACAAAGGGTATTACTTCCTCGTGAACGTGAGCGTCAACAACCTGCTCAACAACAAGAGCACCATCCTCTATGGTTACGAGCAGCTGCGCTTCAACGCCAACAACCCCGACATGTTCCCCGACAAGGTTTCCTATATGTACGGTCTTAATTATTTCATTAGCCTGACAGTTAGGAAATGATGAATGCTGAATTATGAAATTAGAAATCTTGAAATTAACAAATAACACCCTATAAAATGAAAAACAGAGTATTCAACGCATTTCTTCTTCTTGCCTTAGTGGGGACGATGTTTGCCTCCTGCAAGAAAGAGTATCCTCAGCCGCCCATCCAGAACCTGCCGATAGGGACGGTTTACACGATTCAAGACATTTTGAACATGTCGACGGGTACGGTGTTCGACACCGCTTCAGTGTATGGTATTGTCACTGCCGACGAGGTGTCGGGCAACCTTTACAAGATGTTCTTCATTCAAGACCGCGCCACGGGTGCTGCCATTGAACTGAAATTGAATTCCACTGAATTCCACTTCGGGTGTCCGCATCGGTGACTCCGTCCGTGTCTACCTGAAGGATGTGCTTTTCGAAAAGTATCACAATCTGCCTCAGTTGAGCGGCTTTGGCCCCGATGGTCACGTCATCATCCTCGCCAATAACCGTCCTATCGAGCCTACCTTGACGACCATCGCCGGTGTCAAGTCCGGACAGTATCTTTGCAGCTTGGTGCGTTTGGAGGATGTTCAGTTCACCCAAACTGGACACTTTGCCGAGAGTTCGGAGTCGGGCAACCGCTACTTGGTGGATGCCACCAGCCCTAACAATGACGACAATTTCGTGGTCCGCACCAGCAATTACGCCAATTTCGCTTACGACAACCTACCGGAAGGCCCAGGCAGTTTGGTGGCTATCGCCACAATTTACAACAGCACTTGGCAGCTTATCATCCGCTCGAAAAATGAGATGGAGTTCGAGAATTGGGATCCTACACCCACGCCGCCCGTCGTCCCTGGCGAGGTGCAGAGTTTGCCATACTCGCAGCTGTTCTCAACGGGCTTCGGCACCTATATGTCTTATAGCGTCGTTGACGACAATCATGTCTGGTCGTATGAAAGCTCTTATAACGTTGTGCAGATGACTGGTCATGTTGGTGGCAACCCTGGAGAGGACTTTGCCAATGAAGACTGGCTGATTTCCTCACCTGTGGCCCTTACGGATGTGACCGATGCCAAGATGACGATGAAATACCTTGGCCGCTATTTCAACAACATCAACAATGATGTGACGGTTTGGGTGTCGAGTAACTACACTTACGGTGAGGACCCAACCGCGGCACAATGGACGCAACTGCCCGCCAACTTGGTGGAAAGCTCAAGCTGGAGTGATTTCAAGGACGTTGAGCTGGCACTGACTGACTATATCGGCCAAACGATTACGGTTGCTGTGAAATACCTGTCGACTGATACGAAGGGTGGTACCATAGAGGTGTCGGCCATCACCGTTGAAGAAGGCACGGCAGGTGATAATCCAGGCCCTGGTCCTGGCCCCACTCCTGGAGAGGGAGAAGGCACGGGTACTGCTGATGACCCATACAATGTGGCCGCAGGTATCACACAACAAACCACCCAGGAAACGGCTTGGGTACGGGGCTATATCGTTGGCGCTGTGAAGAGCGGAGAGGACCATAACACCGTTACTTCCAATGACGACATTGATTGGGCAGCTCCGTTCGGACGTGCTACCAATGTTCTCATCGCTGATGATGCGAGCTGCAACGACATTGCGAGCTGCCTTATTGTGAAGATGCCCGCAGGTTCTGCTCTTCGTACAAAGGTCAACCTTGTAGACCATCCTGACAATCTTGGTAAGGAACTCTTGGTTTATGGAACTCTGAAGTATGGCTTTGGTCAGCCAGGTGTGGATAGCCCAGGTACAGAATCCGATTTCGTTTTTGAAGGCGGTGATACGCCCACGCCTCCCGATCCGGGAACAGGCATCTTCTCCGAGACCTTCACCAATGGTCAAGGCCAGTTTACGATTCAGGATGTCGAAATTGCTGGACTTAATTATGTGTGGACTCACATGAGCAGCTATAAATGTATGAAAGCCAATGGCTACTATCAAGGTGCTCATGCGACAGAGAGTTGGCTTGTTTCGCCTCAAATTGACTTGTCCAACGTCACTTCTGCCACACTGAAGTTTGATCATGCTGTCGCTTTTGCTTCAGCAGAGGGGTCGTTCTTTGTCATGGCATCGACTGATTATGCTGGTGATGTGACGACGGCGACTTGGACGGAACTGAATATTGGCACTTGGCCCACTCCTAATTCTTCTTGGGTGTTTGAGGGTGCTTTTGCTGACATGAGCAGCCTCGTTGGCCATAATGTGACCATTGCTTTTAAGTACACCAGCACAATGGATGTCTGTCCCGCTTGGGAAGTGAAGAATGTCGTGGTGGAATAATTGAAACCGCTTGATGAATAAAAAGCCCGCCACTCCCTGGAGGAATGTGGCGGGCTTTTTTTGTCGCTTTCGTCGCCCGTTTGCAATTTTCAACTATCTTTGCGCGTTGAAAGAGAAACGATTTTGACCATGTCAGAGAATTTAGTGATCATACCCACCTATAAGGAAAAGGAGAACATCGAGAAGATTATCCGCTATGTGTTCAACCTGCCCATGGCTTTCGATATCCTCATCATCGACGACAACAGCCCCGACGGCACCGCCGACATCGTGAAAGGTCTGATGACGGAGCTCAGCGACCGCCTGTTCCTTTTGGAAAGACCAGGGAAACTGGGTCTCGGGACGGCTTACATCACGGGCTTCAAGTGGGCCTTGGAACGCGCTTATCAGTATGTCTTCGAAATGGATGCCGATTTCTCGCACAACCCCGACGATCTGGCACGTCTCCACGACGCTTGCGCCAACGGTGCCGACCTTGCGATAGGCTCGCGTTACAAGACGGGTGTCAATGTGGTGAACTGGCCCATGGGTCGCGTGTTGATGTCGTATTACGCCTCTGCCTATGTGCGTTTCGTCACGCGTATGCAGGTGCGCGACACCACGGCAGGCTTCGTATGCTACACGCGCCGCGTGCTCGAGACCATCGACTTGGACAGAATCAAGTTTGTGGGCTATGCCTTCCAAATCGAGATGAAATACACCGCTTGGAAACTCGGCTTCAAGATCGAAGAGGTGCCGATTATCTTCACCGACCGCCGCGAGGGACAGTCGAAGATGAGCAAGGGCATCTTTCGTGAGGCGGTGTTTGGTGTCATCAACCTGCGTTGGCGTGGCATTACAGGAAAAATCAAACCAAAGAGTAACTGATGAACTATTATATCAAAAATGCGACACTTGTCAACGAGGGGAAGACCTTCGTGGCAAGTGTTTTTGTTTCTGATGGCAAGATTGCCAAGATTGTACAAGAAAACCAGGTCCCTGAGCCAGTCGAAGGGCCGTTCCAAGTCATTGACGCCACGGGCAAATACCTCATCCCCGGCATCATCGACGAGCACGTGCATTTCCGTGAGCCAGGCTTGACCCATAAGGCCGACATCTACACCGAAAGCCGTGCTGCCGTGGCAGGTGGCGTGACCTCGTTCATGGACATGCCCAATACAAATCCGCAGACGACGACCCAAGAACTGCTGCAACAGAAGTTTGCCCTCGCTGCCGAGAAGTCTTTGGCCAATTATTCCTTCTATCTCGGTGCCACCAACGACAACCTCACCGAAGTCATCAAAACCGACCCGAAAACCGTGTGCGGTATCAAGCTCTTTATGGGTTCGAGCACAGGCAATATGCTGGTGGACAAAAACGAGGTCTTGGTGCGCCTCTTCAGGGAGTCGCCATGCCTCATTGCAGCGCATTGCGAGGATGAACAAATTATCCATGCCAACACGGTGTGCAGCAAGGACTTGGCTTCGAAGGGCGAAGTTGTCCTCGACGCGGGCATCCATCCCTTTATCCGCACGGCTGAAGCCTGCTACCGTTCTTCATCCAAGGCTGTCGACATGGCCGAAAAGTTTGGCGGAAGGTTGCATGTGCTGCATATCTCCACTCAGAAGGAGCTGTCGCTGTTCAGAAACGACATCCCGCTAGCGGAGAAAAGAATCTCGGCGGAAACCTGCCCGCATTACCTTTGGTTCGACGCCCGCGACTATGAGAAGAAGAGTTTCGCCATCAAGTGCAATCCCGCCATCAAGTCGCACCGTGACAAAGAGGCGCTGCTCCAAGCCCTGCGCGATGGCTTGATTGACACTATCGGCACCGACCATGCGCCGCATCTGCTTGAAGAGAAGATGACCGATGATTATTTCACGAGCAAGTCGGGGTTCC
>CADAPW010000190.1 GCA_902789915.1 uncultured Bacteroidia bacterium
CTGGCCCACTACGCCAACGCCGCCACCGACATCGAGTTCGACTTCCCCTTCGGCTTCAAGGAGCTGGAAGGCATCCACAGCCGCACCGACTTCGACCTCTCGGCCCATGCCAAATACTCGGGCAAGAAACTCCAGTACTTCGACCCCGACACCAACGAGAGCTACACGCCTTACGTCATCGAGACCTCCATCGGCCTCGACCGCATGTTCCTCGCCATGTTCAGCAACGCCTTCACCGAGGAGAAGCTGGAAGACGGCTCGGAGCGCGTGGTGCTGAAGCTGCCGGCCATCTTAGCACCTTACAAAGTCGCCGTGCTGCCCTTGGTCAAGAAAGACGGTCTGCCAGAGAAAGCCCGCGAAATCATCGACTCGTTGAAGGCCGACTTCATGTGCCAATACGAGGAGAAAGACTCCATCGGCAAGCGCTACAGAAGACAAGATGCCATCGGCACGCCGATGTGCGTCACCGTCGACAACGACACCTTGGTCGACAACACCGTCACCGTGCGCGACCGCGACACGATGCAACAGGTGCGTGTCCCGATCGACAACCTGAGAAACATGATTTTCGACGAATTGAAACCGAAGAAATGACACAATTTGCCTTGTAGAGACGCGATTAATCGCGTCTCTACCAACGCAACAACATAGACACCCCCATAGACAACGGTTGGATTTCGATTTTGCAACAATTTGAAATCCAACCGTTTAATTTTTTGTATCTTTGCGACATGATAGACAAGGCCCCGAAAGGGCTTGACAAGTTGATTTTCGTTTTGAGAAATGCTATACTTTTGCATTGCAAACCTCAAAAACGAAACAATAACCATTAAAAACATAATGCCATGAAAAAGTTATTCGTATTTCTTACAATGATGGTGCTCGCAACCAGCACCTTTGCCTACGATTTTTCCGCCGTGTGTCCTTCTGGACAGACATTGTATTACAACATTCTCAACGACCATGAAGTGGAAATAACCTTTCCGTATGATGGAAATAGCAGTTGGCTTACGTATCCCAAACCGACGGGTAATCTCATCATCCCCTCATTAGTAGAATACGATGGTATCTCATATATAGTGACAACAATTGGAAATAGAGCGTTTATTGAATGCAATCAAATAACCAGTGTGGAAATCCCAAATACTATTGTATCCATTCAAAAGCAAGCATTCTATAAGGCAAACGCACTTTCTTCTTTGGAAATCCCTAATTCCGTGAGATTGGTTGGTGAAATGGCGTTTTATAGTTGCAATAATCTGTTATCCCTCACCATTGGTTCCTCGGTTTCTGCAATTGGAGGTGACGCTTTCGATTGGTGCAGAAATTTGCAAAGCATACATTGCAACACACCAACGCCTCCTGGTCCTGTACTTCCTACATCGAATCCTAACCCAGAAATATTTTTATTTGTTCCAATAAACATTCCTGTGTATGTCAATTGTCTTTCCCTCAACCAATTCCAATCGCACTCCATATGGGATCAGTTTACCAACTTAATAGGCGTGTTTGTTGGCGTTCCTGAACTTAATATAAATTGCAATATCTCTGGTTTTGGAACTACAGAAATAGTCTCTCTCCCAGAAAGTTGTGAAGATTCCACAGCAACAGTAATTGCCACTCCGAATCCAGGGCATGAATTCAGTTATTGGAGAAAGGGCATTGAAATAGTCTCTTTTTCACCAGAATACACCTTTGTTATAGACCAGAACACAACCCTCACAGCCTGTTTTGACAGTGCTCCGATTGCCTATGACTCCATTGCTTTACCCGACCACGTCATCGCACGCAAATTCAATACCAATGGCCAAGTCACCAATGAACTTTCCTCCGACTTCACTTATAACGCAAACGGGATTTTGACAAGGTATTATTTTACACAAACCACTTATCCAAACACTATAAAAACTGTTGTAAGCGATTTTGCTTTTGTTAATTTCCCAAACATGCTCAGTGGCATCCACACAGATTTCTACTACCCTGAAGAATACGATGACAGGAGCGAATCCACTCTGTATTCATACGACTATAATAGAATAAAGAATATTATGCAATATGATAATAATAGTCTGACATGGGCATACGATTATAACTACGATGATAACTGGCGCATTCTCCAAATAGAAAAAACTAACCCTGATGGAATTCTGATGGGACTAAATCTTTTTGAATATACAAACAATTATAGAACCAAGATAGAAACTAGTTATAGTGGATATCCAACCATGTTACTGAAAACACAGACAACAAACCATTATAATGAACGACAACAGATTCTATCATCACAAGTTGACACATACGATGATGCGGGCGACATCTCATCCAGAAAAAAAGACACCTATTCATACACCTTGAACAATAAGTCAGATAAAATCATTACCCAAACCTTCACCAATAGCGAATGGGAAAACTCAAGCATTGCCCAATATATATACGATGACACAGACCGCGTCATAGAATACCAAACTGGCTCATGGGTGGCAGACAGCAACACATGGAACATCTCCAAAAAGACCAACTACAATTATGATGACGTGGAACATGTGCTCACCGTGTCATTCCGTAAGAAAAATGCCGAAGGAGAATGGGTATGGGACGTGTTCAACGGACAAACCGTTTTCTACGAATCAGAGTTGAAAGCATGGCAAAAAGCTATTTCACACTACACTTTTTATGGAATAAACCAATTTGTAATTGATTTGCATTATTATATGAAAGAAAAAGTGGTAGAATTCTCTGATCGGTCAGAATGGTACTACACGCTTGAATGGGACAACGGCGACATCACTTACCAACATCTTGAATACACTGCTGACACCACTATCAACGAGGAACGCCCAAAAGTCATCGTGCGCAGCAATACGCAGTATGACCGCGACGAATTTACCGAGATAACTCATGAATATATCCTTGAGGAAGGCAATGTAGTGTATTGGTGGAACAAGGACTTGGAGGAGTTCCTGGCGACGAATGGGAAATCAAGGTGGGGGCGGAGAGCATCCTGGTGCACGTCGACAGCGTGGGCGTGTTTGAATACGATGGCGACACCCGCAAGATGCTGCACATCAGCGATGCCGGCAACATCTTTAATGGCGACATTGTCGTAGGCTACGGCCACATGACCAGCTTCTTCCCTGAAAAACTGATGCGACGAGACGCCGATTTCACGGTGAACGGCCTGCGCTGCTATTGGGTGGAGGACGCCTTGCTGTACCACGATGGCGACGAGGACTGCGACGCCATCTATAGCGAAATCCATGGTGTTGATGAAGACGGCCCTTCGACCCCTTCGACAGGCTCAGGGACCGCAGGGGCCTTGGTGGTTTATCCCAATCCTACAAACGGTGTTTTGTTTGTAGAGACGCGCCATGGCACGTCTCTACCAGACCCGACCTACCAAATCTCCAACCTGATGGGACAGACCGTCCTTTCGGGCAGCATCAACACCGATAAACAACAAATCAACATTGCCAACCTGCCCAAAGGCATGTATTTCATCAGCGTGGGCGAACAAACCATGAAATTCGTTGTAAAATAAACCATTAAAAATCATAATGCCATGAAAAAGTTATTCGCAATTGCAACATTGATGGCCTTAGCCATGAACGGATTCGCACAAATCCTGAATTATGATTTCTCGGCTGTTTGCGAGACGGGACAAACTTTGTACTATCGCATTTCAAGCGAGGAAGAGCATACTGTAACCTTGACCCATCCCTACTCGGAAGAAAATGGATTTCACGGCGATTATTATGAGGGCTTTACTCAGCCGCAAGGTGATATTATTCTCCCGTCAATTGTGGATTACAATGGCGTTCAATACTTCGTTACCGCAATTGATAAGAATGCCTTTTGGGCTTGCCATTTAACAGGGTCCTTAACTATACCGGAAGGCATTGTGTCCATTGGAGCCTGCGCTTTTGAAGGATGTTTCTTTACAACTATTAGTATCCCTAGAAGTACCGAGGTAATTTCTTCCGCTTCCTACGGATACGGTACTCCATTTGGATATTGTAGTTCTTTGGAGTCCATCATAGTGGACGAAGCGAATCCTGTGTTCTATTCAGAAAACAATGCCCTTATCAAAAGACAAGGCAAAGTTTTGGTACAAGGATGCAAGACAACCATAATACCAGACGATGTTGAGGCCATTGGCCGTTCCTCCTTCCAAGGAGCTGGTGACGGCGGCAATCTGGTTATTCCAAATTCCGTAATTTCCATTGATGAATACGCTTTCCATCATTGTAACTTTTCAGGCACACTCATGCTGTCGGATTCGTTGCGATATATTGGTGCGAATGCTTTTTCTGAAAGCAACTTTACAGGATCTTTGTCCCTCCCCAATACTGTAACAGAAATTGGAGCAGCTGCTTTTTACAATTGCGGTTTCTCAGGTGACTTAATCCTTCCTTCATCAATCACTTCCATAAATACTAGCAGCTTCTATTCTTCAAATTTTTCGGGCACCTTGGTTATCCCAAATTCAGTGACCTATATTGGCTTGATGGCTTTTGAAGGCACAAACTTTTCTGAACTTGTTTTAGGAAATTCTTTGGAATATATTGACAACCACGCATTTAACAATCGGCTTAGCAATACTCATCTCACAGGTGTATTAAGACTGCCTGCCTCGCTCACCGAGATTGGTATTAGCACCTTTGCTTACACCTCCTTTGATGAAATCTATTCTCCAAACACCACACCACCTTCGCTTGACAATTCATCTTTTTATGAATGTGATCCAAACATTCCAGTACATATTCCCTTTAGCTGCACAGAAGCTTATCAAAATGCCGAGGGCTGGAACTATTTCACCAACTTCATCGCAGACTTGGAAAACACATCACTCTATACATACGGCTACCTCTGCCAGCCCGACAGCGCCGTCATTGAGGAGGACCCTAATAGCAGCATGGGCAGTGAATATGGTGATTTCCAAGCCAGATTCACCTACCATCCAAATGGACTGCTCAATACACAAAGGGCTTTTTCCATCTTGTCCGGTTCGTCTGCCGATTATGACCATTTTTACAAGTTCTATTACGATTCAGATTATCATGTCATTCAACAAAATGACACTTATTACGGCATGGGAGCTGAACCGTTCATCAACCACTACATTTATGAAAATGGGCTACTCATGACTTATACAAGGCATTTAAACAATTATCATGAAGACACTTTGATTTTATGGGACAGCATATCCTATACTTATGACGAGTTGCGGCGACTGAATACAGAAAAACGGTTTATAAGAACCACTTCCGAAAAAACCTATGAATACAACGAAAACCAAGTCATCATCACCACCGATGGCTATACCGATGGAACTTCGGGCGATTGGTTGACCCTCAGCCGAGAAATCCGCACCTTCAACGAAGACAGCCTTTTGGTCAGTTCGCAAACCGAAAAATACAACGACAGCACCGTTCTCGTCACTTATGGCTATGACGGACAAAGGCACAAAACCAGCGTTTTGACACAAAAACGAAACAACGGCGTGTGGGAGAACCAGAAATTGGTGCAATACCATTTCAACCCATACGGTCAGCTCACCCTCGCAGAAATCAAACTTTGGCAAGACGATGCTTTTGTGGATGCCCATCGTGCAGTCTATGAATTGAACGAGATGGGCTATCCCGCAACGGTTACCTTTGAAAAATGGGACGGCGAGGCCTGGGGAAATGGCGTTTGGCAATCCGACTTCTACCTCTACGATGAAGGCCACCTGCAGCAACAAAACGACATGCTTTACAGTTATAGAAATTCTATCCATAAGATTGAACTATCCTATATCGCCACAAACAATCCAAGGGAACCACTCCTGCCCGATAATTCCGAATGGTTCTACGAAATCGAGAGCGAGGACGGCTCAATTACTTTCCAGCATCTGGAATGCGCAGCAGATACCACCATCAACAATGAACGGCCCACTGTCATTGTCCGAAGCAACACACAATACGATCGTGATTCGATTTTCACCACGGTGACGCATGAATATGTCTATGAGAATAACGGCAAGGTCTATTGGTGGAACAAAGAATTGCAGGAATTCACCACGCTATACGACCTCACTGCCGAGGCAGGCGACGAATGGACCATCAAAGTAGGCACTGAATCCATAACCATGCATGTTAATTCGGTAGATTATTATGAATACAACGGCGTCAATTATAGGACATTGCACGTGAGCGACGAGGACAACCTTTTCAGCGGCGACATCGTGTGTGGCATCGGCCACCTCACCAGTTTCTTCCCCGAACGACTGATGAACCGAGGCAAAAGCTACCGCGTGGAAAGTCTTCGCTGCTATTGGATAGAAGACGAGCTGGTCTTTAAAATCGGCGACGAGGACTGCAATGCGGTCTACGAAAAAATCCATTTTGGCGTTGATGAGGACGGCCCTTCGACAGGCTCAGGGACCTTAACGGTGTATCCCAATCCTGCCAATGGCGTTTTGTTTGTAGAGACGCGCCATGGCACGTCTCTACCAGACCAAACCGCCTATATCATCACCAACCTGATGGGACAAACCTTGCTACAAGGCCGCATTTCGGCTGAAACCCAGCAGATTGACGTTTCAACATTGCCTGCGGGAATGTATTTTATCAGCGTGGGTGAACAGACGGTTAAATTTGTTGTACGATAATGAGATTCCCTTCGGGAATGGAGATTAAAGGTTTTACTTAGGTGCGGCGGCTTGTGGTGCTACAGATTAGCAAATTGTTCCTGCCGCACAACCCCATTCCCTTCGGGAATCTCAACAAACAAAAGAAGAACCTTATGAAAACACATTATATTATATGGGTTGTCATAGCGTTGGTTGGCCTCGTGGCCTGCCATCACGAGGCGCGATGGCTCAAGGAGGCTGAAACGCTCTTCGAGCATGGGCTCGAACAGCGTGCCGCCAAACAGTCGGAAGCCGCCGCCGAGAGCTTCAGCCAGGCTTTGCTCGCCATCGACCACTGCGACCAAGACCAACCCGAAGTGCTACGCCTAAAAGCCCAAATCGACGACAACCTCGGCTTTTGCTATTGGAAACATGAGCTGTTCGACGATGCCTTGGAGATGCACCAAGAAGCCATCGGGCTGTCGCGCGCGCTCAACGACTCCACCTTACTGATGACCGCCCTGCGCAACTGCGGTCGCGCCAATGCCTCGTTGGGCGACATCGATGCGTCCAAAACCTACTACGACGAAGCTTTGACTATTGCCAAAGCCTTGAACGACAAAACAATGGAAAGCGACATCCTTTTGGAGTCGAGCCGCGACGTGCTGATGGTCAGCAAAGACTACAAGGGTGCCATTGAACGCATCAACCAAGGCATTGCAGACAACACCTCGCCCGACATCTGCCACCTGACCTTGGGACTGGCACATTATTATTTAGCCCAAGACAGCCTCGCCATCGTCCACCTCACCGAAGCCACCAAAAGCAGCACGGCAGGCACCCGCATGTCGGCCTACCAAGCCCTCAGCTTCATTTACCAACTGCATGGCGACTTCGAGAAGGCTTTGGAACACAACGAAATGTTCACCGAGAACATGATGCAAGCCGACCGTGAGCACCGCAGCGAACAGGTGCAACGCATCAAAGCGGAATATGACCTGCAAATGCAGAAAAACAACCTCGAAGCCGAGCAGAAGCTGAAAAGCCTCTATCTCTACCTCATCCTTGGCGGTCTGGCCTTGGCTTTGGTCATCGTTTTGCTGCTGCTACGCCAAAAAACGCTGAATGCCAAGCTGAAAGCCGAGGAGATGAAGAACCAACTGGAACTGGAACTGAAGAAAAACAAGGTGTACGTGACCGCCCTCGCCCTCACCGAGCAAATCACGGCCTCCACCCTCGACTTCGACCTCAAGGAAAACGAGTGGGACGACTTCGTGACGCTCATCGACAAGGTCTACGGCGACTTCACGAAACGGCTGACGGAAAAGTACCCCACCCTCACCAAGAGCGACCTGCAAATC
>CADAPW010000191.1 GCA_902789915.1 uncultured Bacteroidia bacterium
TGTGCTTCGTGATGCCAAGAGCACCGTGGTCTTCAACGAGCGTTGGCACCGTGGCGTTATCGGAATCGTGGCTTCGCGCCTCACCGATTATTATTATCGCCCCACCATCGTCCTGACGCGTGCCAACGGCTTAGTCACGGGTTCGGCACGCTCCATCAAGAATTTTGACATCTACGATGCCATCGATAACTGTTCCGACCTGCTTGAGCATTTCGGTGGCCACAAATATGCCGCAGGCCTTTCGATGAAGCCTGAGAACCTGCCCGAGTTCCGTCGCCGTTTTGAGGCCTACGTCGCCGAGCATCTTGTGGACGAAGACTTTGTCCCCGAGATGGAAGTGGACTTAAAGATTAAGTCCCCGAGATGGAAGTGGACTTAAAGATTAAATTCAGCGACATCACATCCAAGTTTATGCGCATCCTCAATCAGTTTGCGCCTTTTGGTCCCGGCAACATGGCTCCCGTGTTCTGGACCGACAACGTCATCGACGCTGGCGGCTCACGCCCCGTGGGTGGTCATCGTCACTTGAAACTCACTGTGTCGCAGGTAGGTGATGCCGAACAAGGCGTGGCTCCCTTCTCGGGTATCGCATTCCAGAAAGGCGACCTCTTCGACCGCATCCACGACGGCGAACCATTTAGCATCTGCTACCATCTGGAATACAACACCTGGCAAGGTAAGACCAACCTACAGCTTAATGTGAAGGACATTAAGTTTGCGGAGGAGCTGTAATCACCGACAAATTAGGCTTTAAGAAAATCTATATCTCTATAGAAAAATAAAAAAAACATAGAGTCAAGATTCAGGTTGTGCTTGTGGCTTCGGTGTACGAGTTGCGGAGTGAGTGAGTTGTTTGGATAAGGGAGACAAATCTTACGGAAATCTATGCAAATATAGGTAACAAAAAACGACGCATTTGTGCGTCGTTTTTTAAATAAGAATTTTTTCACATTAAAATGACCGACCGGCTTTCAATACTCGATTACCATTATAACGCAGTGGTTGTTGCGGTTTCTTGGTGTTTTTATCACCAACAATTGGCCACACATCATAATGTTTCGATTCATACCAATCTCTATCACTCTGTATCATACCCTTTACACCAATATTAGTACTGTCGGCATCTGGCAAAATTTGATACGGTCTTACCCACCATCCACCATATACCTTTGGTGAAATATTAAAACGTTTGTCTAAACTGTCACACGCAGAATGGAATCCCACAGGTGTCCAATAAGCTTGAGTTACTACACGCCACCTAATATAAATCGTGTCATATTCTGGATCATTCGCATATTTACGTATGGAATCCAATGGTGTAAAATTTGCCCCTCCTTCATAATAAAAATTAACAACCTTGCCGCCGGTTGGTGGGGTTATTGTATCGCCCGGGACTACCGGTGTAATTGTGTCACCTGGCGTTACTGGGGTAATTGTATCCGTTGGATTCACCGGCGTAATTGTATCCGTTGGTGTGTTTGGTGTAGGCGTCGGCGAGGGTTGCGGGTCTTTTTTGCAGGATGTCGGCCCAGCCAGCAGCATCAGCCCCAACAGGAATAAGACAGATAATCCAAAAGCTTTTTTCACTGTTTTCATAATGTTATCGTTTTACGATTTATCGCCACAAAAATACGCTTTTTTTCTAAAAAACAAGGGATTTTGTAAACAACACAAAATTGCCATCAATCATGCGGCTGCCATGGTTCTTGAACCTGTCAAAAGACGGTGCGACAGCCCTACAGCCTTGCGCCTGGGGTTGTAGGGCTGTCGTACCACGGCAGCCGTTCATAATTAATACAAAAACCCCAGCATCCAAAGGGGCAACTTGGCACCAACGGGCGATTTGATGCTTGGTCTTGAACTTCTGTTTGTTTCAGTTCTTGCGTCCGCAATGGGAGCGGAAGTGCGGAACAATCCCCATCGGAGGCGACAGCCCTGCCTCCTTAATCGCTTTCAGGGGTTACTAAGGTGAAAACGAATGGGGCTTGTCTTTTACCAACCTTTCAGAACGATTTTCGAAGACGGTCTTCAGTTTGAAAAAAATGTCTATTTTTGCAACACCAACATAAAACAAATGGATGATAAAGTAATCAACGGCATCAAACAATCACTCCTGCTGAATTTGCCAACAGGAGGGTATGCATTGTTGTATGGCTCGAGAGCAAGAGGAGAAGCCCGTTCGGATTCCGATTGGGATATTCTTATTGTGCTCGACAAAGACAAGCTTCTGCCGGAAGATTACGACATTATCTCCTATCCATTACGCGAACTTGGCTGGGAGCTTGGCGAGAGCATCAATCCTGTGATGTACACCGCCAAAGAATGGGAAGAGAGCAAGTTCACTCCGTTTTATCACAATGTTATCGACGACGCAATTCGACTGGCATGAAACTGACTGACATTATTACGCTTGTTACCATGCCGTTTAAGCTTTGCTCATTAAGAACGGATTGTATGCTCACACCCATGACGGGCTTTTGTCCCAATTTGGTTTACACTTCGTCAAAACAGGAAAGATTGACAAGGATTTCGGTGCATTCCTATCAAGAATGGAGCAATTGCGCGAAAAAGGTGACAATAATTGCTTCTATGCCATTACCGAAGAGGAAATTGAGACGATAACCGTTCCCTCCAGAAACTTAATCAAAAAGATCGAGGAGTTGTTGGCGGAATAAATGACAGTAAAGTGTAGGTTCTGCAAGGCTTTCAAGCCGTTTTTTTCTTGGCACTACATTCCTCAGTTCCAGCAGATTTACAAATTCGCCAGCCGTGATTTTCATGCCTAATATAAAAACCCCAGCATCCAAAGGGGCAACTTGGCACCAACGGGCGATTCGATGTCGTCGGCAAAGATGTAGGAATCAGGCAAATCCGCATACATGTTGGTTCAACACTTTTCATTAAAAAGTGCTGGTTGCAGGCAACAGAATGGAGGCAGATTGCAAATCCGACCGAATGACACTAACAGCTTTCTATCGTTTAACAACTTTTCTGAAAGCGATTCTTCCATCAGCGAACTGCATTTTCACCAAATACATCCCCGAAGGCAATCCGCCCAAATCAAGGTCAAAAGCAGCAGTTGACGGCGTGGTTTCTTGCAAAACTCGGCCTAATAAATCGACGATTTGGCAACGCTCCGGTTGGTCGGCAAGCACAATGTGGATATTGCCTAACGAGGGATTAGGATAAATGGCTATTTGATTGTCGACAAGTGTCTTAAGCCCCCACAAGTCCTCACAAGCAGTCCAATTCTCGGCGAGGCTGTTGTCGGCGTTCAGGTCTTTGAGTTGGAGGTAAGCGCCATTGCCGTCGGCTTCCGTGGGCCAGGGGGCACTGTCGGAGTAACATACCTCGTCGATGATGTTGCCCCAAGCATCGGCCAGCACGAGGTTTTCCGATTTATTGGAGAGCTTGCGGGTGTATTGCCCGAAAGGCACAGCATTGTAGTATTCCATGAACATCAAAGAGTCGGAGCAAAGCATGATAGCCTCGTGTCCAGCGATATGGGCGTTGTTCGGGAACTTGTAGGTGATGCCCAATTCACGGAAATATACGCCCGTCAAATCCACATTGGCATCGCCGTTGTTGGTGATTTCGATGAATTCCAATCGGTTGCCGTCATAGCCCCACCAGTTCATGGGATGGTAGTGTATCTTGGAGATGACCAAAGGAGGCAGGTCGACATTGGAACATCCTTGGTCGGAACCGATATTGTTGTTCAGCCAGTCGATGCGCTGCTGTAGCCAGGTCTTCATGTCGTTGACATACTGTGCGTGTTGCGTCATCTGGTTCCAGCGTTGGTTGTCGCGAGCGATAGCTTCAGAAATCAAAGCGTCTATTTCTTCAATGCGTGCGCAAACGACGTCATAGTTCAATGGTTGACCGGGCTCGGTCAATTCAAACCAACGTCGGGCTAAATAACAACGGAAAAGATTGGTATCGAACAGGTCTTTCCAAAACTTTGGGCCGTTGTTGTCCTGGTTGTTGAATTGCCACACGTCGTAGCGGCTTCGATTCCAGCCGAAAGCATCGTAGCCAAAGGCGAGGTTGTAGTCCCAAACCGGACCCGCTCTCAACTTGCCACAACGATCCTTATGGAAGAAGGTACTAATTGAATATACATCTACGTTTGAAGCATACTCCGCAATCATCATAAAATCAACAAAAGAAGGAATGTCAATGACCGAAGGAATGCCTGACGCAATAGAAGTGTTATGGCTGCCAGCAATACTTTGTAGGTTGGTGAACACGTTGTGGATGTAGTTGCTTTGCGTATTGGTGATATCGGCCGGCTTGGGATAGTGATGGATAAACTCTATGCTTGTACCCCACCAACCATTGCCATAGCCTTGCATGGTCCACGCCACAGGGTCGCCACCCGTGGTCTTGTCGGCTTTGGTGATATACCCGCCGGTAACCTCGGGATAATTGTTGCAGCTGGCATCCATCTTCTCGATGTTGACGCGGTTGTCGTCGGGTTTGATTTTTTCCATAAAGACATACAGCCCTTTATAGTCGCCGTTGATCACCACCTCGCAATATACGCTTCTTGAGGCGTATTGTCCGAGACGGTTCGACAGTTCATAGGCAAGTACGTCTCGCATCCCCGTCTGGTCGAAAGCCAACGAGTTGAGTACCCAGTCGTTCTCGGCCGGCATCCCCAAAATACTGACGTTTTTGTTGTTGATGTCATCATCCTCACGGGTTTCAAGGGCGTATGGCTTTTTGTCGAGCATAGTCTGCGACGAGCTGCCACGCATTTCGATGCCGATGCGACCATCATAGTTGAGAAATTCGGAGTTGTCGATGTCGCTCATGTAGTTGCGCGAGCCGTCTTGGTGCCAGATGATTTTCATCGTGCCAGGCACTTTAGGCTCGTCAGGAATGTTGACGCCATTGTCGGTATTGATGACGACGATAGGCAAATTGCTGTCGGTGAAGTTTTGCGCCAAACCCCACAAAGAAATGATAATCAATAAGACAAGTAAGACATTCCTCTTCATAAAACCTTAAATTACCTCCTGTTTTTACCCCTTTTCCTTCGGCCTTCCACCACTTTGGCCCAGCGGCTGTTCGACTTTTTTATCTTGGAGAAACGGGTTACCGTTCCGGCTTTCAGGTTACGGACATGCGAGCGCGAGGCCACGAAGCCGTTTTCGTCGCCTTCGTCCCTGCCGCCGTATTTGTTCTTTTTCGAGGCGTAGACAATCACGTTGTCGATATACCAGCTGGTGACATACGAGCCTTTGCCTGAGAAATAAAGGCAAAACTGTGGAGACTTGGAGACCCATTCTTCCATGTCGAAAGTCAGTAGGTATTGGCTTTGGGTGACGCTTCCCACCAGGGTGTCTTCCCAGATGCTCTCCCAGTTTTCGCCGTCCTGCGACATGCCGATGCCGATGCGGGCGTCAAGATCGCCTTGTGTGGCTTCGAGGCAGTGGTTGAATTGGAAGTTGATGAAGTCGTATTTACTTAACTCTACGATGGGGGTCACTAGCATGGCGGTGCCTTCAAAGTTCACGTCGGGATACATCTGCATCTCGCGTGGTTTGGCACCGGCGAAGCTTGTATTGGAGATGTACCATACCACCCAGTCGTCGCCTTTCACATCCCAACCTTCTTCGAGCCATGGGTTGAAAAAGCCTTCGCACAACACCACATCACCCTGTTGCGCAAACAACGGCGAGACGAGGACGATAGCGAGTAGTGTGAGTAGACTTTTTTTCATGCAACTACCTTATTTAGGCGACAAAGGTAGGAAAAAAATAATTGGTTTGCTGGTTTTGCGGTTTTTATTCTAACTTTGCGGCATAAACGGAAAAATATGGCAAAAGAGAAAACCGCCTTTTTCTGCAAGGAATGTGGAAACGAGTCGCCGAAATGGTTCGGGAAATGTCCCGCCTGCGGTGCATGGAATACCTGTGAGGAATCCACTGTCGTCACGGGAAAAGACAGCAAATCGGTGAAGAAGAGCGTCGGAATGGAGATGGACAAGGGCTTGCCAACGCCCATCAACGAGATTGGCAACGCCAAGGAACAACGCATCATCTTGCCCTACGAGGAACTTAACCGGGTGTTGGGCGGTGGCTTGGTGCTCGGTTCCCTTACTCTCGTGGGCGGTGAGCCTGGCATCGGCAAGTCGACCTTGCTCTTGCAGACGGCCTTGCAACTGGCTGGTAGAAAGGTGCTTTATATCTCGGGCGAGGAGAGCCAGACCCAAATCAAGATGCGGGCCGAGCGCATCGGTATCCACAACACCGACTGCCTCATCCTCACCGAGACTAACACGCAGGAAATTCTGAAACATTTCAAGAACGTGCAGCCCGACATTGTGATTGTCGACTCCATACAGACCCTCGAATCGCCCTACGTGGACGCCACGGCGGGCAGCCTCTCGCAAATCCGTGAGACGGCCGCCGAAATGAACAAAATCGCCAAGGCTTATCAGGTGCCGGTATTCCTCATTGGCCATATCACCAAAGACGGCAGCATCGCTGGACCGAAGATCTTGGAGCATATCGTCGACACGGTGTTGCAGTTTGAAGGCGACCGCCATTATGGCTTCCGCATCCTGCGCACCATCAAGAACCGCTTCGGGTCGGCCTCCGAGTTGGGCATCTTCGAGATGAACGCCACGGGGCATCGCCATCGCCGCCACCATGGAAGGGCAACGCCCGATGCTCATCGAGACGCAAGCCTTGGTGAGCAGTGCGGCCTATGGCACGCCGCAACGCTCCGCCACAGGCTTTGACATCCGAAGGATGAATATGCTCTTGGCTGTGTTGGAGAAACGTGCTGGATTCCGACTTTCAATAAAAGATGTATTCTTAAATATCGCCGGCGGTCTCCACGTGGATGACCCCGCCATTGACTTGGCTGTCATCGCCGCCGTGCTCTCATCGAATGCCGACATTCCCATTCCTTCGCGTTATGCCTTTGCCGCCGAGGTGGGCCTCTCGGGAGAGATACGTGCCGTCACCCGTATCGAAGCCCGCATTGCTGAAGCTGACAAACTAGGTTTCGAGAAGATTTTTGTCTCGAAATACAACGCTAAGGGCTTGGATACTAAGCGGTTTAAAATTGAGATTGTGCCGGTGGCTTCGGTATATGAGTTGGGGGCGGAGTTGTTTGGATAAGGGAAATAAATCTTACATAAATCTTTCGTAAATCACTAGTTCCAGCGGATTTGCAATCCGCTGGGCTTGAATATAAGGATTTGTAATCCGAAAACTATGAAGTGAAACTGTGCGGATTACAAATCTGCAAGTTCATTACAGTCGGATTATAAATCCGACCGAATGGGTAAACTTTTATTCTTCTAGATTTGCATCAAACCGAACAGGGACTATGTATTCGGCGTCCTTTTCCTTGCGACCACCTCTCCAATTCATAAAGTAAAGTGATATTGATTATTACAGCACCGCCGCTGCATTCCGAATCTTCGCCATCCAACGAATGACATCCTTGTCTTTTCGAGCCGTCTGAAGGTTGTATTTGGTTTGGATACGCATTAGCAACTCAGCGGGCAGGCCGAGAGCCGCTTCAAAGAGCAAGGCCGTATTGGTGGTAAGAGGCCGATGGGCATTGAGCAGTTCGTTGAGCACGGAATAAGACATACCCACATTTTGGGCAAATTCGCGCTGCGAAATACCACGGTCTTCTAGTTCGTCCTTGATAATCTCTCCCGGATGGGTAAACCTAAATGGAGTGAGATTGTTGGCAATCATTTCGTCTTTAATTCCTTCAACGTGTATCATAGTTTCTTCATTCATAATGGTTTGACAACTCGATAATATTGCAGATGGTGGCTACGGTTTCGGTTCCTTCTGTTTGTTCAGAAAACTCAACACGGTATTTTTTGTTTACCCTGACAGAGGAAAGTCCGGCTTTATCTCCAGACAAGTGCTCATAATGAAGCCCGCCAATCAAAGCAAGCACATTGACATTCTCCGCTTCCACCATGATGTCTATCACTTTTACATATCTCCTTATCACATCGGGTTGGAATCGGTGCTTCTTGTCGGGTGACTGGCCTGTGGTGTACAGTTTCTGTAAGTATTCCTTGTCAAAAGTTACCTTCATCTTGCCTGCAAAGATAATGCAAATAATCCAATATTCGCAAAAAAAGTGATATTATTTTGTAATGAGCTGAAATTTTGATGATTATTTTT
>CADAPW010000192.1 GCA_902789915.1 uncultured Bacteroidia bacterium
TGTCGCTGATGGTATAATGGAAATTCGGGAACTGGTTCATCAGGTTGTGGTGCGAGAGCATCACGCCCTTGGGTGTTCCCGTCGTGCCCGAGGTATAGATGATGGTGGCGCACTCCATCTCATCCACCGAGGCCTTGCGGGCTGCGAGTTCCTCGACATGGGGATGGTCCTTACCCATTTGCAGCAGTTGGTCGAAATAAGGATACTTCTCACGGTCGACCATGGTATAGACCAGCTTCACGTTGGGCGCATCCGGCAGGATGTTGGTCACCTTGTTCATCACGGAGAGGCCGTCGATGATGACCATCTTGGCGTCGCAGTCGGCGAGGATGAAACGGTAGTCCTCTTCGCTGATGGTAGGATACACCGGCACGGTGACAGCGCCTACCTGGCTGATGGCCATGTCGAGCATGTTCCATTCGGGGCGGTTGGTCAAAATCATGGCCACCTTGTCGCCTTTCTCGATGCCCAATTCGATGAGGGCGTAACTCAAGGCGTCGGCATGTTCCTTATAGGAAACAGAACTATAATTCACCCATTGGCCATTCTTTTTTCCAGCGAGGGCCACTTGCTGGTTGGGATACTTCTCCACATAGTTGTCGAGAAGGTCAAAGACTCTTTTGATTTCCATATACGAAGTGTTTCGTTTTCAATTTGAGGGGCAAATATAGGAAAAATCTATATAGATTGTCTTTTTTCATAGAAAACCGCCTATTTTTCAATTTAGACGGTTTCATATAATGCATGTAGAGACGCGCCATGGCGCGTCTCTACAGCATCATCATTTCTTTTTATTGCGTTTCCTCAGCAGATAGGCACCGCCAAGTCCCACAAGCAGCAACACGCCATCGCCAAGAGGCAAATACTGGTCGGAAGAAAATCCTTGGAGGGGTGACACAAGGGCAAAATCAGGATTATTCTTACGCATCATTCCCTCAAACTCGTCGTCAGCAATGAAGATCTGGGCCTTCAGAGGTCCAACAGACAAAAAGACGACCGTCAACAGAATCATTATTTTTTTCATCATTTTTTTCATTTTCCTTCCCTCCTATCTTTTAACAATGACTTTTTGAACTCTTGTTCCTTCGGTGTTGGTCAAGCGGAATAGGTAGACGCCTGGTGCGACATCAGGCACTCCTACCCTGCTTTGGCCACCATGGACTTGCGTTCTCACCAGCACCTGGCCTAGGGCGTCGATGAACTCCAGATCACCTTCGCCGGTTACCATCCACTGCGAGCCGTCGAAGAAGACGAAGCCGTTGCCTTCCAGATGTTCGTCAACGTCGGTCAAGCTGAAGACGATGAGGAAACGCGACGGATAGTCGCCCTTGTGACCTTCGAAGCTATAGGTGTTGTTTCTCAGCATATCATATTGCACTCCTGCAATATTGTCGATGAGGTACATGCTGTGGAAGTCGGCGTTGGCCAGATTCCACTTCATGGTGAAGATGTCGTCCTCTTTAGCCTCGAACCAAAGCGGCACGCGGTCGATGCCCATTTGAGCGAAGAGTGCGGCATACTTCGTATCCCCATGGTGGGCATAGAACAAACCGTCGCCCACACGCAGTTCCTTTATCTTGCGGGCACCGCCCCATTCGGGACGCTCAAACTCGATGACAGTCACGTCGGCACAGCCTTGGTCGCTGCTCAGATAGAGATTGACCAAAGGATAGGCAGGCATCTCGTCGCGCAAATGGATCGTATCCCCGACAGTCGAGCGATTCACCAACATTCCTTTGGTGAATTGCAAGTTGCCCTCTGCTTTCGCGCTCACATAGAAGCCTTGGTGAGGATGTATGTAGCGATTGGCATAATCACCGCCCACAGAACCATTCACAGGATAGTAGCGGAACGCTGTACTGGCAGCATCGGTGCCATAACCGCCCTCTTGACCGTACTTGTCGGCGTTATAGACCACATAGAAAGCGCCTTCGCCGCCATGCACGTTCAGCACGTTTTTATTGGGTCCATCAGAGGCACCAACCTTATTGAAGTCCAAGTAGCTGTGGAAAGGATTACCCACCAAGTTCCAACCTTGAAGCTTTGAGCCAGTTGTGTTGGTAAGCAAAATCTCTTCCGTATCGTTAGCATTCAGTTTTCCGTGGCTCTGCATGAAGGTCTCCGTGGCAATGCTTGCCATGTAGCCCCTACCCACAATCAGGTTGTCCTCGTTAACATTCATAGGATATGGGTCAGAATCTTCTACTCCGTATGGCTTGTAGTCAATATGTTCATGGTCGCCGTCGCTGTGCCAGTGGTTGGGGCCGTTGCGCTTGAAGTTGATCCAGTGGTAGTCAGGCTCAGTCCAAGTGTAGAGGTCCATACCATACGGGAAGCAGCCGTCTTCATCGGAACCCGAAATAAGCCCCGTGCCAAACGTCGTTGCCTCACTCGGGAAGTAGCCATCACTCCAGGTGTTCAGATTGACAGACGTCCCTGAAACGCTTTGGCTCAGGCTGTTGTCCCAGCCATACATCCAGTAGCGCACATTGGTCGACCCTCCTGATTGCAACCAGTTGAACTCATTGTCCCATGACACCCATGGGTTGTTTTTGGGACCGGTTGATTTATTACCACCCTTATAGTCAAATCCCAACGGAGCATTTTGCAGCGGTGAAGAGAACATGTGCCAGTCGCGAGGCAAAGGATATCCGCCCATACCGAGGCCGTTAAGGCCATAGTTGATGCCCGGTGTCGAGGTCGCCTCTCCAAACGAATTGTCGAAGGTGACACCCACGTAGGTGTTGTCGTAATCAGACAACGCGCCGGCATCCATAATGGCGACATCTTCATTGACGCTAATCTTGCTTTGGGTGATGGTCTTGCCGCTTTCCACCTTGATTTTCTCGGTAATATCGCCATAGATAAAGAGGTAGTCGTTGGCTTCAGCAGCCTTGGTACGCACCAGTGCGGAGTCGATTTGCCGCTCGGCATCACGAATGGGACCTCCGTACTGCAAGACAGGTCCGCCCGCATAGGTACCCATGGTGCGGAAATCACCAGCGCCAATCTTTCCCGATGCGTTGTAGTTGCTGAGCAACAGCACAGGCAGGTCATCATTGATGGGCGTCTTGAGCTCTCGGTTTCCACCTACTGTTGTCTCATAATAAGCCAATCCTGGGCGTGCCCATTTAGCATACTTATGACCACTGCCGTTTGCGTTGGTCACCCACCTGTTCATGGCTACAAACATCGCGGTGTCGCCTTCAATCTTATTGTCAGCATACATGTAGCCAAGCATGTCGGCACCATAGACGGGCAAATACCGTTGGCAACTCGCTTCGGCACCTCCTGAAACGGTATTATTGAAGCTCTCTTCTGTCGTGTTCTTCCTGGCATAACAATATTGAATATTGTTGGTAGTGGAGTTACTATAGGCCAAAGCGCCAAAGTTACTTGACGTCAGTGCCGTATAGCTATCATGCCATGTCACATAACAGTTCCTTATCAATGCCGTAGTGTTGAAACCAACCAAGCCACCTGCCCTAAAGGCAGTGTTATTATTGATGCTGAACGTGCCATTGGCGAAGGAGTTATTGATCGCTCCTCCCGTGGCATAACCCACCAAACCACCGAGGTAACCCTTATAGTTTTGACCAATAGACAGGGTGCTCATGGCCATCGACGAGTGGACTTCGCCTGCAACCATTCTGCCCACCAAGCCGCCCATGGCATTTCCGGTCACAGTGGCATCGTTGTTGAAGTCGATGATGGTGACGGCAGCCTCACTGTTGGAAACCGTTGAGGTGCCCTTCATGCGACCGACCAAGCCACCGATATTCTTGCCAGCGGTGCCATTCAGGACTGACACGACAGGTTGATACTGGCCGCTCACCAAGAAGGTACGATCGATGGTG
>CADAPW010000193.1 GCA_902789915.1 uncultured Bacteroidia bacterium
AGTAATGGATGCGATTATTCAAGTAGAAAGCGAAGGAAATCCCAATGCCGTGAGTGGAAACTCAGTAGGCGCCATGCAGATTACTCCGATTCTTGTGAAGGATTGCAACGAGATTCTGAAGAAGCAGAAGAGTAAGAAGCGTTACACGATGGCTGACCGCTACAGCGTCGCCAAGTCGAAGGAGATGTTCCTATTAATTCAATCGCACTATAACCCTGAGAATAGCATCGAAAAGGCTATTCGTTCCTGGAACGGGGGAGTACGCTACAGTGTCCGTGCGACCAACAGGTACTATCAGAAGGTGATGGCAAATTTGAAGTAAGCATTCTACTTTCAGAACTATACAAGTCCGGTTGTCAAGGTTTCGTGCCTGGCGACCGGATTTTATTTTGTAATAATTCTTAAAATATGTACGACTTTACAACTTTTCATTTACCTTTGCCGTCAAATACATAAACATTTAAACATTTTCGATTATGTCAGTACTTATTATTATCCTCGTAGTGATTGTGCTCCTCGTGGTTTGGGGCATCAGCATCTACAACAACCTCGTGAAGTTACGCAACAATCGTGAGAACGCTTTCGCCAACATCGATGTGCAGCTGAAGCAGCGTCACGACTTGATTCCTCAGCTCGTGGCTACCGTGAAGGGTTATGCCCAGCACGAAAAGGAACTGCTGGAGCGCGTCACCCAGGCCCGTGCCGCAGCCATGAACGCCACAGGCATCAACGACAAGATTCAGGCCGAGAACGCCCTCTCGAGTGCCCTCGCTGGCCTGAAGGTATCCGTCGAGGCCTATCCTGAGCTGAAGGCCAACCAGAACTTCCTCCAGCTGCAGGAAGAGATCTCAGACATTGAGAACAAGATCGCTGCTACGCGCCGTTACTTCAACACTGCTACCCGTGAGCTGAACAACGCCGTGCAGACCTTTCCGTCGAACATCTTCGCAGGCATGTTCGGATTCCAGAAGGAGCCGATGTTTGAGATTCCGAAGGAAGACCGTGCCACCATCGAGAAGGCACCTGAGATCAAATTCTAATTGCCGATGAGATACGTAGGCATACAGAGCCAGATCAAGAGCAACAACCTGAAAAGTACGTTGTTGCTCATCGCCTTCCCCATCATCTTATTAGGGATGGTATGGATCTTTATCGCTCTGATCAACTACTTCAGCAACGGCTATTACGACCAGGCAGGCTACTTCGTCAACCAGATGGACTCCGACTCGGTGAACCTCACGTTTGCCCAGGTGGCCCCCATTGTGGCTATCGCCGTGGGTATCTGGTTCGCCATCGCCTACTTCAGCAATACGAAGATGATCCAGAAGGCCGTAGGGGCCCAGCCGCTGATGCGTAGGGAGAACCCGAGGGTGTATAACATCGTGGAGAACCTCTGTATGGCTTGTGGTATGGATATGCCGAAGGTAAATGTGGTTGACGACCCGCAGTTGAACGCTTTTGCCAGCGGCATCGACAAGAATTCCTATACCGTCACCGTTACGACAGGCCTGCTTGAGCGTCTGAACGATGAGGAGCTGGCAGGTGTGATCGGCCATGAGCTGACACACATCCGCAACCGAGATACCCGTCTGCTCATCACAAGCATCATCTTCGTGGGAATCATCTCCACCGTGATGTCGCTGGTGGTGAGAATGATCTACAACCAGCTGTGGTTCGGAGGCTCCCGCAACCGCAATAGCGAGAAAGGCAACGGCTTGTCGATCATGGTCATTATGCTCATCGGACTGGCTTGCTCTGCTGTAGCCTACTTCTTCACGCTGCTCACGCGTTTCGCCATCTCGCGCAAACGCGAGTTCATGGCCGACGCCGGAGGTGCCGAACTCTGTGGTAATCCGCTGGCACTGGCCTCAGCCCTGCGCAAGATATCCAACAACCCAGGCTTAGGCCAAAACGATCGTGAGGACATTGCACAGATGTACATCATCCATCCACAGCAACTGAAACAGGGGCTGATGTATTTCATCAACTCGATGTTTGCCACACATCCGAGCACGGAAGAAAGAATCCGCATACTGGAACAGTTCTAAGAAAAACCAAGAAACAGCAAGAGAGGCACCATCATTTACGACGGTGCCTCTCTCTTTAGTTGCGGAGGCAGGATTCGAACGTGCGACCTCCAGGTTATGAGCCTGGCGAGCTACCAACTGCTCCACTCCGCGATGTTTTTTCGTTTTGCGGGTGCAAAGGTACAAATATTTTTCGACACTCACAAATATTTATGTGATTTTTTTGCTTTTTAGCCCCTTTATCGCCTAAATTGGGCGAAAAAGGAACATTTTTAAGCCAAAAATTTGCTCGTTTGAAAGGAAATATGTAATTTTGCACACTGATAGCACTGTGTGCAATTATTTATTCAAACAAAGGAGGACTAGACATGTCAATATCAAAGACGAGACAGAAACTCGTGGATGTGGCCAGGCAGTTGTTCGCCAAGAACGGGCTGGAGAACACGACGATGAACGACATCGCCACGCTTTCAGGCAAAGGCCGACGCACACTCTACACCTACTTCAAATCGAAGGAGGAAATCTACTATGCCGTCATTGAAAGTGAACTGGAGCGTTTGAGCGACAAACTCGACGAGGTGGCAACCCGCAAAATCCGCCCGCAGGATAAAATCATCGAACTGATCTACACCCATCTGAGTATGATCCGTGAGACGGTGGTCAGAAACGGCAACCTGCGCGCTGAGTTCTTCCGCAATATATGGATGGTGGAGAAGGTTCGCAAGCGCTTTGACGACGCAGAAATCGAACTCTTCCGCAAGGTTTATACCGAAGGCAAGGAGGAGGGCGAGTTCGATATTGACAACATAGATCTTGTGGCCGACATCACCCACTATTGTATTAAGGGCCTCGAAGTACCTTATATCTACGGGCGCATCGCACACGGTATGAGGGAAGAAGACACGAAGCCTCAGGTGGCCAAGGTCGTCTATGGTGCCCTCGGCAAGCTCTACAAGTAAAGGTGAAAAAGGTGAAAAAGTGAAAAAGTGAAAAGGTGAAAAGGTGAAAAGATCAGTAAATTAATAATTAAGTAAATCAACATGGGATTATAAAAATGCGCACATATGAAAAGACTTTGTTTAATCTTGGCGTTTGGCCTGGCCTATATGGCTGCTAACGCACAAGTTCCCGCCGATTCTGTGGGTATCTTTGCCCTCGTAGATGGTCAGACGGTCAGGATGGATAAGATAACTTACAACGCTATTAAGGGTAGCGGCGGTTTGGCCTCTGCTGCTACTTTCGGGATGGCTAAGATTAAATCTAAGCTGCAATTCAAAGGCAATACAAGCCCAAACCATTTCAAAGGTACGGCTACGTTCCGTATGTACTTTGGTACGCCTCAAACAACGGATATTGTAAACCTCTATCAGTTTTCGGCAAACTATTCAGCAAAAGACTTTGAGGTAGCCCGATTCGATGTTAAGAAGAATACCAGAACACTAACGGGCGTTTCGGCTAATTTACTCGGTTCATCTGTTGGCGTTTCCTCTGCTGACGATTTGAACATAACCGTTACCGAAATACGGCCAAAGGTGTTTGATATTACGGTTATAGGTAAGCCCGGCGAATATTGCTTTGCATTTACGGCTAACGGCACGATGGGCTTTGGCGGTGTGTATGATTTTACAATCGAATAATTGCAAATTCTCAGCAAATCAAATTACAGACAAATTAAATTATTAAATATCAAAGACTTATGAATACAACAAAATTATTAGAAGGAAAGACAGCGCTGATCACAGGTGCTGCACGCGGTATCGGAAAGGCTATCGCACTGAAGTTCGCCGCTGAAGGCGCAAACATCGCATT
>CADAPW010000194.1 GCA_902789915.1 uncultured Bacteroidia bacterium
TTATGTTCGCAAAAGGAAAATATGTATTTTTGCATTATTGCCAAAAAACAATCGATTATGTCTGATGAGAAATTCAAAGGCCGTTTCCGTATCCCCTCAACACGTGCCGCCTGGCATGATTATCTGGGTGGGGCTTATTTTGTCACGATTTGCACCAAGGGCCGCGAATTCTTTTTGGGTAAGATTGAGGATGAACAAATGCATTTGTCGGAAATCGGGAAATATGCCGATGAACAATTTCGTGATGTTTCTTTGTATTATCCTTATGCGGAAATACCTTCTTATGTGGTAATGCCGAATCACATTCACGCCATCGTCATTATCAATGATCGCCATGATACTTGTAGAGACGCGATTCATCGCGTCTCAGAAACAGAAGAGAAAGAAACACCCATCAAAAACAGAGGCGGAATCACCAAGACCGACAACCCAATGTTGTATAAAAGCCTCGGTGCGATGATACGCGGATTAAAGGCCCGCGTGACACATTATGCCAATGAGAAACACATTGATTTCGCATGGCAATCGCGTTTCCATGACAGAATAATTCGAGATCAAAGGGATATGAATGAGACCTCAATTTATGTTGCGAATAATGTTGCCAAATGGCCTGAGGATGAAATGAATCGTTGAAATTTGGTATACGTTTAAGATGATCGTAAGGGGTGGAGACGCGATGAATCGCGTCTCTACAAGGTCTCACGATATACATGATTAATTCCCAATATCAACCATCTCGTTTGTAGAGACGCCGATTTATCGCGTCTCGAAAAGCAACATTACCAATTTTTTCCTATCTTTGCCCGTTTTTACAATGCAATAAATCTACTCCAATGATAGACATCAAATTCTTAGTCAAGAACCCCGACGTGGTCAGGGAGAACATCAAGAAGAAATTCCAAGACAATAAGTTGCCCCTCGTCGACGAGGCCATCAACCTTTACACCCAATATTGCGACTGCCAGCAGCGCGCCGACGACCTGCGCTCGCAACGCAACTCCATCTCGAAAGAGATTGGCATCCTCTTCAAGAACAAGGAAGTTGAGAAAGCCAACGAGATGAAGAAACTCGTCGAAGCCAACGCCCAAGAGCTGGAACAGCTCGGCAAGCAGCAGACTTCGCTGATGGAGCAACTCACCAAGGTGATGTATTCCATCCCGAACATCATCGCCCCCGAAGTGCCGGTAGGGAAGGACGACACCTTCAACGTGGAGAAGGAACGCTTTGGCGAACCCGTGGTGCCTGATTTCGAGGTGCCTTACCATGCCGACATCATGGCCAAGTTCAACGGCCTTGATCTAGACTCGGCCCACCGCGTGGCCGGTAACGGCTTCTATTACCTCATGGGCGACATCGCACGCCTGCATTCCGCCGTCATCACCTATGCCCGCGACTTCATGATTGAGCGCGGTTTCACCTACTGCATCCCGCCTTTCATGGTGCGCAGCGAGATCGTCTCCGGCGTGATGAGTTTCGCCGAGATGGATGCCATGATGTACAAGATCGAAGGCGAAGACCTCTATCTCATCGGCACCAGCGAGCACTCGATGATTGGCAAGTTTATCGACCAAATCGTCCCCGAAGAGAGCCTGCCGCTCACGCTGACGAGCTACTCGCCCTGCTTCCGCAAGGAGAAGGGCGCCCACGGCATTGAGGAGCGCGGTGTGTACCGCATCCACCAGTTCGAGAAACAGGAGATGGTGGTGCTCTGCAAGCAAGAGGACGCCGACTACTGGTACGAGCAGATGTGGAAGAACACCGTCGACCTGTTCCGCTCCATGGACATCCCCGTCCGCACCTTGGAGTGCTGCTCGGGCGACTTGGCCGACCTTAAGGTGAAGTCACTCGACGTAGAGGCATGGTCGCCGCGTCAGAAGAAATACTTCGAGGTGGGTAGCTGCTCTTATCTGGGTGATGCTCAGGCCCGCCGTCTGAAGATTAGAACCAAGGGTAAGAACGGCACCTATTTCGTGCATACCTTAAATAATACGGTGGTCGCCCCTCCGCGCATGTTGATCGCCTTCTTGGAGAACAACCTCCGCGCCGACGGCAGCGTGGCCATCCCGAAAGCCCTGCAACCCTATATGGGCGGAAAAACTGAAATCAGATGATTAGGTCACAAAACTTTCAAAACCTTCAAAACTTGATTTTGTGGGATGGCGGCACCCAACTGGGTTGCCGCCGGAAAGCAGGCCGGTTGGCTGCTTTCCCACTTCTCTCTTGGGCTTTGGGAGTTTTGTTGGTTTTGTGATAAAAAACTAAAGATATGGATATATCAGTTGTTGTACCGCTGCTGAATGAAGCCGAGTCGTTGCCCGAGTTGGAGGCATGGATTCGTCGCGTCATGGACGAGCATCATTTTTCCTACGAAATCGTCTTCGTCGACGATGGCTCCACCGACAATTCCTGGGCCGTCATCCAACAGCTCTCGCAGGCCAATCCCAATGTGAAGGCTTTGCGTTTCAGACGCAACTATGGCAAGTCGCCCGCGCTGAACGAGGGCTTCAAAGTCGTGGAAGGCGACGTCGTCATCACCATGGACGCCGACTTACAGGACAGCCCCGACGAAATCCCTGAGCTTTACAAGATGATCAAGGAAGAGGGCTACGACCTCGTTTCGGGATGGAAGAAGGTGCGTTACGACTCCAAGATCGCCAAAAACATTCCGTCGAAGTTCTTCAACTGGACCACGCGCCGGATGTCGGGCATCAAGCTGCATGATTTCAACTGCGGTCTGAAGGCCTATCGCAACGAGGTGGTAAAGAATATCCAGGTGTATGGCGAGATGCACCGTTACATCCCTGTCATCGCCAAGATGAACGGCTTCGGCCACATTGGGGAAAAGGTGGTGCACCATCAGAAGCGCAAGTTCGGCACCAGCAAGTTCGGCATGAGCCGCTTCGTGCGCGGTTATCTCGACCTGCTGACCATCAACTTCATCTCGAAGTTCAGCAACCGCCCGATGCACTTCTTCGGCCTGCTGGGTTCCATCACGTTTTTGATTGGTTTCGTCATCGCCGTGTATCTGGCCTGTATTCGCCTGTTTGCCCACGCATACGGCATGACCAACCGTCCGCTGTTCTATTTCGCGCTGTTGGCCATCATCATCGGCGTGCAGCTCTTCTCAACGGGTTTCCTCGCCGAGATGATCACCTCCACACAACGCGACAAGCGGGTGTATTCCATCTCGGAACGCATTAACGCGTAAGCTATAAAAACAAAGCGACCCTCTATGTCATTCCCTTGGGAATCTATAGAGGGTCGCTTTTTGTTGTCCCTTAATCAATACATATCATCTATATTTCCGTCGAAATTCTCATCGAAGCTGTCACCAAACTCATCATTGAACTCGTCCTCGTCGAACTCGTCCTCAAATTCATCAAACGGCGAATCATCGGCGAAGTCGTTGTTGTCCCAGTCGAAGTCGTGTTCCAAACGCTCTTCGTCAAAGGCCTCTTCCTCTTCGTGTCCGCTGATGAAGCTGTCGATTTCGTCGTCGCTCATCTTGTCGAAGTTGACATCCAGTAGGGCGGAGTCGTTGATGGCGCGGTTCATCGACTTCAGCTCACGCATCACGGAAGGGGAGACGTAGAACTCATCGATGTTTTCCTCGCAATATTTCAAGTATTTGGGGTCTTTCTCGTACACCTCGGCGATGGTCATGCCCTCGTATTTGCCGAAGGTGAAAACTGAATCAATGTCATAGAATTTCATATTATGTCCTTTCTTTTTTGTTCTGTTGTTGGTG
>CADAPW010000195.1 GCA_902789915.1 uncultured Bacteroidia bacterium
AGCCACTGTTGATCAGCTGTACGGCGAACAGTCGCAACTCTACGATCCTGCCATCTTCCGTGGCTCCGACAGCGAGCCTGTGTTTGGCGGTAAGCACTTCGTCTACGTCTGGCGTATGGACTCCATCGCATTACTTGCTTCGTCACCTTACAAACAAGTGAAGAACTTCGCCTACGATGGTGGCCAGTTGCTCTACAACACGATGAACTACATCCAGTCCACCTCGAACACCGGTGTTGCCAACTCCTTGACTGCCGCTCTCTACAAGATGGTTGAATGGATTGGCATGCCGATGGGTATCGAAGGCATGGAATGGCTGCCCAATGGCAACGACTGCCGCATCCGCATCCGTATCTCCAAGCCTTACGCTCCTGGTTATGGTTATGAGATGCAGACGGAAAACGAAGACCTCATGATTAACGACCTGAATCCCAAGTATCAGTTCGCTATCGACGGTTGGGATCCGATTGCCAACGATCCTGCGAAGACCGAGAGCGACCTCAACCTCGTCAGAGTGGTGCCGAATCCTTACTATGCCTACGACACCTACGAAGGCAACGCCCTTACCAATAGGGTGAAGATCATCTACACATTGAGCGGCACGAAGGTGCGTCAGTTCCGTAAGGACAATGAAAGCCCGAACATCGATTGGGACCTCACGAACTTTGCCAACACTCCTATTGCGAGCGGCTTCTACTTGATCCACATCAAGGATTTGACCAGCGGTAGCGAGAGAGTCATCAAGTTCTTTGGTGCCATGCGTCAAGTTGACCTGAATACATTCTAAATTTAATGTAATTGCTAACCGTAAATAACTTATCATCATGAAGAAATCATTTAGATATATCGTCTTGAGCCTTGTAATCCTTATCGGATTAAGTGCTCCTCAAGCATTTGCAGGAAATAAAGACCGTTCAGGCCAAGCCGGCGCTTCGGAGTTGCTCATCAACCCATGGGCAGCCTCGTCGGGCTGGGGCAATGCAGGCATGTCAATGGTGCATGGCGTCGATGCCCTATTTGGCAACGTGGCCGGTATCACCTCATGCCATACCATTGATATCGACTTCAGTCACACCTGGTGGCTGCAGGGCTGCGGCAACGACACGAGAATCTCCTCGTTCGGTGTTTTGGCCCGCGTGGGCGAATCCAGCGTGCTGGGTCTGTCATTCATGACCTTCTCCATCGGTACGATTGAAATCAATACCACACAAAACCCTGATGGTGGTCTTGGTACCTTCAAACCTAACCTGATGAACATCAATTTGTCATTCGCCAAAGCATTCTCCAACAGCATCAGCGGCGGTGTCAACTTGAAGATCATCAGCGAGTCCATCAAGGATATGAGCGGTGTTGGCGTCGCCTTGGACGCTGCCATCCAGTATGTCACTGGTCCTTACGACAACATCCACTTCGGCGTCACGCTGAAGAACATCGGACCCACCATGAAGTTCTCGGGTGACGGTCTTTCGTTCAGAGCTTTCCTCGTTGAGGGTAGCACACAACAGTTCACCATGGTGCAGCGCGTCGACGACTTCGAATTGCCTACCCAGTTGAGCATTTCTGCCGCCTACGACTTCCTGTTTGCCGAACAGCATAGAATCACCCTTGCTGGTAACTTCGCTTCCAACTCCTTCACCAACGACCAATTCACCCTTGGTCTGGAGTATGGTTGGAGAGAAATCCTGCTGATTCGTGCCGGCTACACCTATGAAAAAGGCATCTGGTCGAAGACTGGTATCATCGACGACATGAACTGCATGAATATCAACAGAGGCCTTAGCGCTGGTCTTTCCGTGCAGGTGCCGCTGACGAAGAAGGAAGACGGCATGAAACTTGCCATCGACTATTCTTTCAGAGACACGTACACCTTCAACGGTACGCACAGCGTGGGCGCAAGAATTATTTTCTAATTCTTAGCTAGGAAAAGAAATAATTCGTATTTTTGCAGTCGCAAACCAAAGGAAGACCCTTATCTCGGTAAGGGTCTCCTTTTTTGACGCTTTTTTTGAGTAAAAACCTAAGTCATGTCAGAAATTAAATACTTTACCCCAGAGGGGTTGCAGAAACTGAAAGACGAACTCGACGACCTCATCCTTCGCGAGAGGCCGCGTATCGTCCTTGCCATCCAAGAGGCCCGCGACAAAGGTGACCTCTCGGAAAACGCCGAGTATGATGCCGCCAAAGAAGCCCAAGGCCTGCTTGAGGCCAAGATTGCAGAGTTGCAAGACCTGATTTTCAACGCCCGTATCCTTGACGAGTCGAAGATTGACAACTCGAAAGTGCTGCTCTATTCGAAAGTGAAAATCAAGAACATCAAGTCGGGGACGATGATGACCTACGCCATCGTGCCTGAGAAGGAAGCCAACTTCAAGGAAGGCAAGCTCTCCATCAACTCGCCCATCGGCCAAGGCCTGTTGGGCAAGCAAGTGGGCGACGTGGCCGAGATTCAGGTGCCCGCCGGCAAGGTGCAGTTCGAAATCGTTGAAATCACCCGTTAAAAAACAAAAACCATGGCAACCATCTTTTCTAGAATCATACAAGGTGAAATCCCTTGCTATAAGATTGCTGAAGACGAACGCTTCTTCGCGTTTCTCGACATCAACCCCGTGATGAAAGGTCATACTTTGGTGGTACCCAAACGCGAGGACGACTACATCTTCAACCTCGACGACGACGAGATTGGCGCCATGATGGTCTTCGCCAAGAAAGTGGCTAAAGCCATCGAGAAGGCTGTGCCTTGCAAGCGCATCGCCGTGGCCGTCATCGGCTTGGAGGTGCCTCATGCCCATATCCACCTCATCCCCATCACCCAGGAAGGCGACATGGACTTCAAGAAGGAACATGTCAAGCTGACACAAGAGGAATTCGTTGAGGTGCAGAAAGGCATCGTGGCGCAGCTTTAAGGAGATTCCTTTCGGGAATGGAGTAAGAAATAGTCAATAAAGGACGGCGGTCAGTTAGGTTCGTGGTTTAATGGACTTATCTGACCGCCGTTGTTGTATTAATTGCGAACTGCTTCATTCCCGAAAGGGAATCCATTTACATGGAATAATTTTTGTATTTTTGCACATAATAAACCCATGTAAAATGAAAAGATATACCTTATTAATAGGACTGTTTTGCCTGGCATCGGGGCTTGTTGCGCAAGACTTCGACCTGCTTTGCGGCAACCTCAACTATAAGCCTGAAGTGCAGACCGTACAGCTCTACGCCGACGACGACCAGCTGAAAGACCCTGTCATTCCCTTAGACGACATGAGGGAACGCCTGACATTGTCTTTCGACATCATCGATGGACAAGGCGAAGTGCTCAACTACACCTTTATCCATTGCAGCCACGACTGGCAGCCTACCGACATGCAACGCCTTCAGTATGCATCGGGCTTCGACTCCGACCGCTTGGATGACTATGCCTTCTCGCGCAACACCTTGATAGAATACGCCAACTATCATCTTAAGTTTCCCAAAGAGGATATGATGCCGCTCGTTTCTGGCAACTATCTCCTCATCGTTTTTGGCGACGAATTGGATGATGTGTATTTCACGCGCCGTTTCATGGTGGTCGACGAGAAAGCCCACATTAACGTCACCGTGCCGCGCTATCCTGACGACTTGGCACTCACCGACACCCACCAGCAACTCGACATCAGGGTGAGCATGAACAACTATCTCACGGGCAACACGCAGCAATACAGTCATTTGACCATACGCCAAAACGGTCGCTGGGACAATGCCGCTGTTGGATTGAAGCCCACATACGTCTATCCCGATTACCTCTCCTTTGAGCATCATCCTCAGACGGTGTTTGAGGCTACTAACCAATACAGGCGTTTCAATTCCAGCAATTTCTACTTCCAGTCGGAAAACTTGGCACATATCCGTCAAACCGACGAGTCGTTTGAGATAGACATCATGACCTGCGAGTCGCGGGCGCGAAAGGCATACGCCTCGTTTGAAGACATCCACGGCGAGAAATACATCTATGTGGAGAACGAGGAACTGGACAATGCCACCGAGGCCGACTATTGCCGCGTGAACTTCTTCTACAAGAGCGAGGCACCGCTGACGCATGAAGACCTCTACATCATGGGTGCCCTCAACGACTGGTGCTTCAACGAGAGCAACAAGATGCGCTATGACTACCGTCTGCGTGGCTACACTTGCTCCATGGTGCTCAA
>CADAPW010000196.1 GCA_902789915.1 uncultured Bacteroidia bacterium
TTTGTACGGCACGCCCTCGCAAGCCCAACAGGGGCTGCTGACCTATAACTTCTCCAACAACCTGGAAATCAAGGTGCCATCAAAAAGCGACACCATCACAGGCATGAAGAAAATCCCGATTTTGGAGTCGTTCAGCATCTCGGGCAACTACGATGTCACCAAGGACTCGGTCAACCTCTCCCCCATCTCAGTCAGTGGGCGCACCACGTTGTTCAAGAAGCTGGGTATCAACTTCAACAGCACATGGGACCCCTACGCCGCCGACTCGTTGGGCCGCCGTATCAACCGCCTCGAAATCCTCGACAACAATCGGCTGTTCCGCAAGACTGGCTCATCGTGGCGCTTCAGCCTCAGCTACTCACTCAGCCAAAACGACATCAAGAAGCTGCGCGGAGAGAAAGGCAGCAATGAAATACGCAACGAAATCAACGAAAACGCCCGGAAGTCAGGCATGTTCGACCCCGACGAACTCGACGAAATCCTTGGCAACCCCAACGCTTACATCGACTGGACCACGCCGTGGTCGCTCACGTTTAGCTACAACCTCACCTATACGACTTCCATCGCCTACGCCGCCTTTATGGGCATCGCTACGAACACTTACGTCCACACCCTTGGTGTCAACGGCAACATCAACATCACGCCCAAGTGGAAGGTGACCTTCTCGACAGGTTGGGACTTCGTGAACAACAAGCTCACTTACACCAACATCAGCGTTTACCGCGATTTGCACTGCTGGGAAATGCGCTTCAACTGGATCCCTATCGGCAGCTACAAGAGCTGGAACTTCACCATCAACGTGAAGGCACAAGCATTGAAAGACTTGAAGTATGAGAAGAAGAATCGAAGATTCAGCGAAGCTAATCTATGAGCGGAAAAAAGTTACGGGGTTTAAAAGAATTATTATCTTTGCATCATAATACTAATCCATTTAAAAACATCTCAATATGAAAAAAGTATTTACCCTTATCCTCGCGCTGGCCTTTGGTTTTGGCCTGAAAGCGCAATGCCCTTACACTGAAGCCATCGACTTCACAGCTACCGACATTCATGGCACCGAAGTACACCTGTTCGACATCCTTGATGGAGGTCAGGCTGTGCTCATCGACTTCTTCTTCACCACTTGCGGCCCCTGCCAACAAGCCACTCCGAAGATTGCACAATCCTACACAGCCATGGGCTGCAACATGTACGATGTGTTCTACATGGAAATCGCCACTGGCGACAGCGATGCCGCCTGCCTCAACTGGGTGAACAACTATGGTATAGAATATCCTACCATCAGTGGAGCAGGTGGCGGCACCGGCATTTGCAACCAATATGGCATCGGTCAATACCCCACCGTCATCCTCATCATGCCCAACCATCAAATCGTCATCCAAGATTTGTGGCCCATCAGCAATGCCCAGACCATCATCTCCCAGCTTGAAGCCCATGGCCTGCAGCAACACGACTGCACCGTCCCGGTCCCCACTTACGACCCGCAAGTTGCACTCAGCATCGATGAGGTGACCGAGAGCAGCATCACTGCCACCTTCACGCCCAACGAAGACTGTGCATCGTACTACTACCTGTGTGCCACCGAAGCCGAGCTTACGGAATGGGTTGCCGCTCTCGGCCAAGACCTCCCCGCGATTATGCAAGAGCATGGAGTTGTGGAAACCGCTACGCTGACCAACATCTTCAACGGCTTGATTCCTGAAACAGAATATGCTGTCGCTGTCCTCCCCGTCGACCCCGACGGCAACTATGGTGAGCCTTCCTATGAAATCGTCTCCACGCTGCCCTTACCGGTGGTTTATGACGAGACGCTGACTTTCAGCATGGATACCATAATTATGGACTACTGCACACCAACTTATATCACCATAACCAATAATACCGTTGCCGATGCCGTCATTAAAGGTGTCTGCGATGAAATGAATTGGCTTGAATTCTCATTCGATGGCAATGATTGGTTCTCTTGCAACGACGAAATAGAAGTCGCCATAATGCAAGGTCAATCTCTCGAATTGATGATGCAGTGCTGCGTGACTGGCAGGAACAACGTTCCCGAAATTGTCACTGTTATGAGCGACCTGCCTGATGCCCAATTCGTGGTCATGGTGGATGAAACTTGGTCGGTCGAAGAGAATGCAGCTTCTATCAGCCTCTTCCCCAACCCCGCCAACGAAAGTGTGACCCTCATGGGCGAAAACCTCGGCATGGTGCGCGTCTTCAACGTCCTCGGCCAAAAGGTGGATGAATTCGAGGCCAACGACAGCGAGTTCCGCATCAACACGACTGGCTACGAGAACGGCATCTATTTCGTCAAAGCCGGCGAACAGACGCTGAGGTTTGTGGTGAAACATTGATTTAAATGTGGAATGCAGAATTATGAATGCGGAATACGGCAAAGCCTAACGTCGCTTTGCGCTATTCCGCATTCTGCATTCATAATTCATAATTAAAAAATGAAAATAACCATCCTTCGTTCCTCGTTCCAGACCGATGATTTCGTCCACAACGAATACGCCGAACTGATTCAACGGCTGGAAAACGAATGTCATGCGGAAATCAGCATCCTTGGTGACGAATCGGTAGAGACGCGATTAATTGCGTCTCTACAATCGTTACCCGATGCATTTTTGATTGCCACCGGTGGCGTGGAAAACCTGTTCAAACGCATTTGGTCCGCCATCGACGTTGAAACAATGTGCTCGCCGCATTGCCCCAAAACCGTCACGATGATTGCCGACGGGCGCAACAATTCCTTGGCCGCCGCCTTGGAAATATTGACCTATCTTGGCAATAACAGCATGGAAGGACGTATTGTACATGGGACGAATGAGGAAATCGTTTCGGCACTTGTAGAGACGTGGCGCGCCGCGTCTCTACAAGGCCGAATCGGATTATTTGGCCAACCGTCCGATTGGCTCATCGCCAGCAGCGTGGACCGTGATTATCTTCACCAACGCTATGGCATCGAGACCATCGACATTGACCTGCAACGGGTCATTAACGGCATCAAAACTATTCCGCAAACCGAGGCGGAAAAGGTGGCACAATCCATGGTAAATCGCGCCAAGGCTGTCAAAGAGCCTTCCAATACCGTCATGGTGGAGGCCGCCAAAGCTTATCTCACCATCAAAAAGATATGCCAAGAGGAGCATTTGGATGCCCTGACCATCCGCTGTTTCGACATCGTAAAGGCCTGTGGCACGACAAGTTGTTTAGCTTTGGCCCTGCTCAACGACGAAGGCATCGTGGCTGGTTGCGAAGGCGACATGCAGACCTTGCTCACCATGTGGCTTGCCAAACGCCTATGTGGTGAGATGGCTTTCATGGCCAATCCATCGCAACTCACCGACACGACCTCTATGCTGGCACATTGCACCATCCCACTATCAATGTGTAACAAATTTGTTACACGTTCGCATTTCGAGTCGGGCATTGGCGTGGCTGTTCAAGGTTTGTTGCCTCTCACCGACTACACCTTATTTAAATGGGGCGGACCGAAACTGGACCGTTATTTCGTTACAGAGGCCAAAGCCATCGAGACCCCTTACAGCAACCATTTCTGCCGCACACAAATCACACTCAACGTAAATCTGAAACCCTACCTGCTACAACATTCCATCGGCAACCACCACGTCATCATCCGTGGGCGGCATGCAGACGAAATCAAGCAGTTCATGGAAGCCAATGGCATTAAGCGTTGCTGAACCTGCAATTTCCATAAAACAAGAAAACCGCCCCGAAGCATCGAGGCGGTTTTCATATTAATTAAGGTGTGGATTACATCATCAGGAACGACATCATCACACCAGCTGCAACAGCGGAACCAATAACGCCGGAGACGTTCGGGGCCATAGCATGCATGAGCAGGTGGTTCGACGGGTCGTACTTCTGACCTTCCACTTGGACGACACGGGCGCTGTCGGGCACTGCCGACACACCAGCGGCACCAATCATCGGGTTGATCTTCTCCTTCAGGAAGAGGTTCATCAACTTGGCACCCAGCAAACCACCAGCGGTGGCCACGCAGAACGAAGCAGCACCGAGGACGAAAATCTTGATGGAGCTTGAAGTCAAGAACACGGATGCCTGCGTTGAGGCACCCACAGTCAGACCCAAGACGATGGTGACGATGTCAATCAACGGGTTGGAGGCCGTGTTCTGCAAACGCTTCACCACGCCCGACTCCTTGATGATGTTGCCGAAGAACAGCATACCCAGCAGCGGCAGAGCCGTGGGGCTGATGAAGGTAGTCAGGATGAGGCCAACGATGGGGAACATGATCTTTTCGGTCTTGTTGACCATACGCGGGGCACCCATCTTGATGAGGCGTTCTTCCTTGGTGGTCAGCAAACGGATGATAGGC
>CADAPW010000197.1 GCA_902789915.1 uncultured Bacteroidia bacterium
TGTGTGGCCGGCGTGTTGGCCATGCTGCTTGAGGCCAACCCTGATCTGAGTCCCGCCGAATTGGACTCCATCATCGAGCTTACCTCGGTGCGCGTAGGCAACACCATGAAAAACAACCGCGTAGGCTCAGGCCGCATCGATGCCTTGGCTGCCATGAATGCCCTGTTCCACCACGGCCCGACCAACCTCACCGCCGACTTCGACGGCGAGCAGGTCATCCTCAACTGGACAGCCGCACCCGAAGGCATCTCATACGACGTCTACCGCGACGGCATACGCATCGCCAACAGCCTGACGGCCACCACTTTTACCGAACACATCAACTATGGGGGTTCCTATACCTACTATATCATCGCCCACCTGGAAAACGACTTGACCTCGCTCCCTTCCAATTACGTCACCCTGACGAAAGCGGTCGAGATTGAGGCCGAAGTCATCAACAACATGCGCGTGTCGCTATCGTGGAACCTGCCTGCGGGCATATACGACGGCTTCGAGTCGGGCGACTTCTACCAAAACATGTGGATCAACGATGCTACCAGCCCTTGGGTCATCAGCACCACGCAACCCAACACAGGCACGTATTGCGCCAAGTCGACCAACACGGGTATGTTCTCCAACAGCAAAATCTCGTTGGCGGTCAACCTGCCCACTTCGTGCGTCGTAAGCTACTATGCCCGCGTCAATTGCTTCCCGCTGAATGGTTGCGGCTTCTTCATCGACAATGTGCAATACGGCGAGACCTTGAAGGACGATGTGCCGTGGACGCGCTACACCGTCGCCATCGGTCCCGGAAACCACATCTTGGAATGGAAATACTCCAACCAACTCGCTGAAGGCGAATACGATAACGCCTTCTATATCGACGACATCACCGTAGGCAACACTTACGACATCTACCGTGCCAACTGCGATGGCAGCAACGCCGAGCTGATTGCATCAAACATCGCTGATGCCCATTACGTGGATTACGGCTGGGACGCCCTGCCCATCGGACAATACAAATACGGCATCAGCACCGATGGTGGAAACAACATTGCTTGGTCGGAATGTTTGGAAAAGGATGTGATGGTCGTTGATGAAAATAACGCGACGGAAATCAAGGTTTATCCTAATCCTACAAATAATGTGTTGTTTGTAGAGACGCGATTAATCGCGTCTCTACCAGCGAAATACACCATTACCAACGTGACAGGCCAAACGCTGCTTTCAGGCCACATTACCGATGAAATCCAGCAAATTGATGTGACGGGTTTGGCTGAGGGGATGTATTTCGTTAGGATTCAGAACAATAGCAAGACTATTATCAAGAAATTCTGTATTGTAAAGTAAACACACAATGAGATTCCCCTGCGGGGAATGGCGTGTTCGTTAGTCTATAATGCGGCGGCAAGAGCAAGTTACAAACGATTCTTCATTGCGCGCCTCCTTTGTTGAAGCGGAACATTGCTATCTTGAATTTAATCACGATCAGAAGAAGAAACGGCCTCGCATTTCGAAGTCCGACGTCTCATGTCATTTTTTTCCCAACAGTTTCACCAAATCCGCCTCCAGTTCCTCTTCCATGTCCTGTCGGAAGCCGATGTGCATCTTCGCAATCTTCCCTTCACGGTCGAGGAAGAACAAGGACGGATAGACCATAATATGGTATGTCTCCGATAGTTCACGTTCAGCGAAAAGAATGGTGTAAGTGATGTCGCGTTTAGCCAAAAAATCAGCCATTTCGTCTTTTTCGGGGTCGTCTATCGGGTCGATGCCTAACATGACAAAGCCTTGATCCTTGTATTTATCGTAAAGGCCTTGCAATTTGGGCATGGCGGCGCAGCATGGGGCACACGACTTGTAAAAGAAATCGAGCAAAACGACTTTGCCTTTCAAGTCGGCGAGGCGGATGGTGTCGTTTGCGAGCGTAGGCAGCGACCAATCAGGCGCAAATGTACCTTCGGCAAGCGGTTCAGGAGCCTTGTATGGTTCATAGTCTTTCAACTTCACCTCGGAAGGAATAGATTCCAAGGTCAATTTGGACGTATCCACATTCGGATCGAAAGCCATCAACTTGTATTCATCGTATTGATACATAGTGTCTTGCTGTTCTATAACATCAAAAGCAACCGAGTATTGAATTGGCAGGTAATCCTTCTTGTCAATCCACAGGTTGATTTCATAGCGTAGATTCCTCATACCGAAAACGCTGTCCGGTTCCTCGTCTGGCGTTCCAAGAATGTCAACAAGATAGCATGACTTTCCGTCCAATCGGGTCTCTGAAAGAGAATAGGTAAAGGTACTGTCGGTCAGTTCCTCCTCGCTACGCAAAGGATAATGGCTTCTGCTGGTCAAAGGCGTGAAGAACGTGTGATTATGCCTCCCCGCGATAATGTCATCAATCCATTGATCGCACGACATTATCGTTCCTGTGCTATCGCTATCGTAATAATAGACAAGCTCATCTCCAGTGTACAGCAAATGACTCGACCATTTTGAATCCAGCGACTCTTCAAACATAGAGAAAGCCTTCCCATATACTAAATCATACGGTAATCGTTTGAAATCGCAGGTGTAACGACGCAAAGTTGTATCCTTGTCCGACATATACTTCTTTTTCACTAGCATTTTGTAATGCCCACCTTCGATGGACTCACATTTTTGATAGGATTTAACAATAACTTCCTTGGCAGTGGGCTTACTCTTGCAGCCCACAAGCATGGACGCAATGACGGCCAAAATCCATACGAAATTGATCAGCTGTTTCATCTTGTTTTTCTATTACGTTTGATTCTGTAAAAATACAAAAAAATCCATTTGCTTTAGTTTTTTCAATAATATTGCAGTCAAATTTGAAAAGAAATCTCTATGGAAAACGACCAATTCAAACTGCCCGAGAACGCGCAACGCGAACTGAAACCGGGCGAAGAGTATGAGCCTATACTCTCGAAAAACAAAAAGTATCAAGAAGTTACGGTATGGTCGGTGTGCATCGGCCTGCTGATGACCATCCTATTCTCCGCTGCCGCCGCCTACCTCGGCCTGAAGGTCGGGCAAGTGTTTGAGGCCGCCATCCCCATCGCCATCATCGCCATCGGCCTCACGGGACTGGCCCGCAAGAACGACGCCTTGTCGCAAAACGTCATCATCCAATCAATTGGTGGCTGCTCAGGAGGCGTGGTGGCAGGTGCCATCTTCACCTTGCCAGCGCTCTACATCCTGCAAGGCAAGGGCTACCAAATCGAAATCAACTTCTGGCAGGTGTTCATCGCCTCCTTGCTGGGCGGCATCCTAGGCATCCTGTTCCTCATCCCCTTCCGCAAGTACTTCGTCAAGGAACAACACGGCAAATTCCCCTTCCCCGAAGCCACGGCTACCACACAGGTTTTGGTCAGCGGACAGAAGAAGGGTAAGGACTCCTTGTTGCTGGTTATCAGCGGCTTGATTGGAGGTTTGTACGACTTCATCGTCTCCACTTTCGGTTGGTGGTCGGAGACCCTCACCACCCGCATGATGGGTTGGGGCGCTGCCTTGGCCGACAAAGCCAAACTGATGTTCAAGGTGAACACGGGTGCCGCCGTACTCGGCTTGGGCTACATCATCGGCCTGAAATACGCCTTCATCATCTGCTGCGGCTCCATGCTGGTGTGGTTCATCATCATCCCGGGCATGAACCTCATCTGGGGCGACCAAGTCCTCGACCTGATGAACAAGAACTATGCTCGTCACATCGGCATCGGCGGCATCGCCATGGCTGGTGTGATTAGCATCATCAAGTCGTGGGGGGTGATTAAGTCGTCGGTGGGCCTCGCCGCCAACGAGTTCAAGGGCAAGAAAGCCTCTGTAGAAGCCGTCGACCGCACCCTGCAAGACCTCTCCATGAAGACCATCGTCATCGGCATCGTGGCCGTGCTCATCGTCACCTTCCTGTTCTTCTGGTTCGGTGTGGTGCACAACGTTTGGCATGCCTTGATTGGTATTCTGGTCGTGGCTGTCATCGCCTTCCTGTTTACGACGGTGGCCGCCAATGCCATCGCCATCGTTGGCAGCAACCCTGTGAGCGGCATGACGCTGATGACCTTGATTTTGGCCTCGTTGGTGATGGTCGCTGCCGGACTAAGTGGCCCAAGCGGCATGACCGCCACATTGATTATCGGCGGTGTGGTCTGCACGGCCCTGGCCGTAGCTGGTGCCTTCATCACCGACCTGAAAGTAGGTTACTGGATTGGCACGACGCCCAAGAAACAAGAGATTTGGAAGTTCGTCGGCGTGGCCGTGGCTGCTGCCACTGTCGCTGGCGTCATCATGATTCTGAACAAGGCTTACGGCTTCGTGGGTGACGGTGCCTTGGTTGCACCGCAAGCCAACGCCATGAGTGCCGTTATCGAGCCGATGATGTCGGGTGGCAGTGCTCCGTGGCTGCTCTACGGCATCGGTGCCGCCATCGCCTTGATTCTCAACTTCTGCAAGATTCCTGCCCTGCCCTTCGCCTTGGGTATGTTCATCCCCATCGACCTCAACGTGCCGCTGCTCATCGGTGGCGCCATCTCGTGGTTCGTGAGCACCCGCAGCAAGGACCAGAAACTCAACGATGCCCGCTACAATCGCGGCACCCTCATCGCCTCGGGCTTCATCGCCGGTGGCGCCTTGATGGGTGTGGTGAGCGCCATCCTCAAGTTCTGCAACGTGGATGCTGTGGCCAAGACCCCGTGGCTGGCCTCATCGCCTTGGTGATGTACATCGCCATCATCTGCTACATGATTTGGGATTCGAAACGGGCGAAAGCTGAAGAATAAACAACATTAATGATACCAAAAAGACCGTCTCGACATTGGATCGGGGCGGTTTCTATTTTTATTTAAGGTGTAAGGTCGAACATAGGGAATAATTTCCTATTTTTGCAGCCTATTATTAACAGAATAAAAACACCCAAAAATATGAAAAGATATACGATGATTTTGGCATTGGTGCTGATGGTGGCAATGC
>CADAPW010000198.1 GCA_902789915.1 uncultured Bacteroidia bacterium
GATGAGTTTCGGGTCGCTGCTGCCATCCAAAAAGAGTTGGGTAATGCCATAACGGTCGCGGAGGTCAATCCAAACGAGAGAGCCTTTGTCGCGGGTGCGTTGCACCCAGCCGGCTAATGTCACTTCCTTGCCAGCGTCGGCAAGACGAAGTTCGCCACAGGTATGTGTTCTGTACATATTTCGAGATTTAAAGATTCAAAGATTTAAAATTCAAAGATTCAAAGATTGGCTGTCAGCTGCCAGCAATCAGCTTTTAGCTCGCTGGTCGCAAAGCTGATGGCTGACTGCTGATGGCTGATGGCTTTTTTCATATTTCAAGATTTCTAATTTCAAAATTTCATCTAATCAATAGGCTTTGTATTTGTCGCCCGTCTTTTCGATGAGGATGCGATAGTATTCGTCGCTGTATTTCGGGTGTTTGCTGTTGATGGGCACATATTTCTGACCTTCAACAGGTTCTCCAGGCGTGTTGAGGTTGCCATCGACATATTTCATGAACAGCTCGTGATAGAACTGCTTCCATGTCTTAACGAGTTTCGTAGCGGTGGTATTGGAGAATTGCGTGAGTTCCCTGATTTGGGCCTCTCTGCCCTTGATGGTGTTGACGTACTCATCCAAAGCGGGAATTTCAACATTAACCCAGCTCTCTTCCAACTCGCGCTGACGCTTCCTAATTTCGGGATGGATGTAGTCGTACTTGGTGTAAGCCCAGTTGCTCATCTGGTTGAAGGTCCAGAAGGCGGAGGTCTCCGACCACTCGCTCATTGAGCCGTTGCCTTCGCGGAAGCACTCGGGAATCTCGGTCATACAGCTGTACATGGGGCAATAGACGGTGTTGTCGGTGTCGTCGACGCCAAACCAAATGATGCCACCGATGGGCCAATCCCATTTGCCACGGCTCTGGGCGACGAAGCTGAAGCCCGTCTGCTGGGTGGCGGTGGTGCGCTCATGGATGTAATGCACGCCGTCGACTTCCCAGTCCATGGGACGCCAGCGGTAAGGGCAGTGGAACGGGCCAGCACCCACGTCTTGCGACATGTCGAGGTCGGTGCCTTCGAGATGGTCACGCATGAAGTCCATCATATCGAGCACGCTGACTTTCTTGTTGGGCAGCACCCACAAAGGCATGCGGTTGGTCGGGAAGTTATCGGGAGTCTGGCACATGTTGGCGGTGTAAGGCTTGGCGCGCTTGATGTCGCGACCTGTGGCATAGCCCCAATAGTCTTTCATGTTGTCGGTCACCTTGTTGAACATAGCCCACACGCGCAGGTCGCAGAAGCGGGCGCCGTCGAAGGTGACGGGGTTGTAGACATCGGAGAACGAGAACTTCTCATCGGGACCATTATATAGCTTCATGTCTTTGGCGAAGCTGATGACGTCGTCGGCATAGACGCAGTCGATGTTCGGGTCTTTCAAAAGCTTGTCGATGTTCTTGAAGGTGATACTAGTCTTGCATTTTCTGGTAGCCAGCGGGAAAGTGGTGATGCGGGCCTGGTTGGCGTGACCGCTCACATAGCCGTCGGGGATGCGACGGGCCACCCAAACGGCGCCTTTGTTTTGCTTGCCTTTGCCAATCATCTCGAGGATCCACACCTCTTCGGTGTCGCAGATGCTGAACGACTCGCCCTCGCTGACGTAGCCATAGTTGGCCACCAACTCGCCCATGCACTTGATGGCTTCGCGGGCGGTCTTGGCGCGCTGCAGAGTGATGTAAATCAGGCTGCCGTAGTCGATGATGCCCTGGCCTTCCCAGAGGCATTCGAGGCCGCCGTAGGTCGTCTCGCCGATAGCCAACTGGTATTCGTTCATGTTGCCGACCACGTTATAGGTATGCGCCACTTCGGGGATTTGGCCGCGATACATGCCGCCGTCCCAGTCGTAAACGTCGCGCATGGTGCCTGCCGGCCAGTCGGCGGCGGGATAATGATAGAGTTCGCCATAGAGCACATGGCTATCGGCGGCATAGCTGATCATGCAGGAGCCGTCGGTAGAAGCGCCTTTGGTAATCAAGAAGTTAGTGCAGGCATTGGCCTTCCCGAAGGAAAAAACGAGGACCAAAGCCAGGATTGCAGTGAATACTTTTTTCATTGGATATAGTTTTAATGATGATACTTCTATTAGAGCCTACAAAGATAGTAAATTGTTGAATTGAAAATTAACTACGTTGAATCTTTGATTTGTTTAATTGTTTAATTGTTTACATTTTGTTGAAATTCAACAATATACCAGACAGCAAACGACAACAAACGATTACAGTCGACTACAAATGTTTAATCAACGGCTTAGTCTTGACAGGGTTTGCAATTTTGCAGCGGAAAACATTACAAACCTACAATCATGGAAACACCAGAATACATTGATGGCATCCCGACGGAAAAGAAAAAAGTAAAAGAGCGTTTCGAACTCATCAAGTCGTATTATGAGAATCTTTGGAAAGACTTGCAACGAGAAACAGGCAGCAATTACATCCATAACAAATTCCTTAACGCTGATGTGTATATTGTAAAAAATGAAAGCGACAAAAAAACTGCTCGTGAGGCTTTACACAATTGGAAATCCACCTATGCTGTAAAGCATTTAAAGGAAGTCGTTGAAAACGCGAGTTCTATCGAAGGTCTACCCCTGTTTTCTTCTATCAAAGCCGGTGCCCAAAGGAAAAACGGTTACAAGAATATGATCCTTTTGTATTATCAATTTGAGAATGAGCAATTCGACTACATGAATTTCACCGCAAAACTAACCATTGGAGTAACTGCGTCACAAAAACATATTCAATATAGCGTCAATAAAGTCGAGGTGACAAAATAAAAATCTGACCAAGTTTCACAGTACCTCGCTTTCGTTTGGACCGTCCATGGTCAGATTGGTTTTTCACCGCACTCTACATTACCTCTCGTCTAAACAATTGGAATGTGTACGGTTTCTGCCTGCAAAAATACAACAAAAACTAAAACCCCACCACAAAAATGAAAAATATTCCTTATTTTAGCCAATTGAACACAATTGAAAGCATGGCGCAGCAAACTTTTGTCAACCAGAAACTTGAGTTCGTCGAGGAGCTGGTACTTTATACCGACGCACACATCTTCTTGACGGGAAAGGCGGGCACGGGAAAGACCACATTCTTGAAGAACTTGCCGCTGAAAACCTACAAACGCATGGTCGTGGTGGCACCCACGGGTGTGGCCGCCATCAACGCGGGTGGACAAACGATCCACTCGTTTTTCCAGCTGCCTTTCGGGCCGCAACTGCCTGAAAATGCAGGTAAAGATTCTCTCGGTCTCCCGTCCATGTCATACCGAACGACGAATGGAGTGAGCGTATCTATGGACGGGAGACCTCGGAATGACATGGGAGGAAAAGCTAAGTCGTTAGCTGCACAACTTCAAAAACTCAACAAAAAGAAAATCAACTTGATACGCAGCCTCGACCTGCTTATCATTGATGAAATCAGCATGGTGCGCGCCGATGTCTTGGATGCCATTGATGCGGTGCTACGTCGCGTGCGTCGCTCGCAGAAACCTTTTGGCGGGCTGCAACTGCTGATGATTGGCGACGTGCACCAGCTCGCACCTGTGGCCAAGCCCGAGGAATGGGAGGTGCTGTCACCGTATTACGACACGCCCTACTTCTTCGGCAGCCAAGTGCTGAAAAAGACGCCTTACGTTTGCGTGGAGCTCAACAGCCGCTTCAAGCCCAACTTCATCGCCCACGACAACGAAGGCTACATCACCCTAACCACCCACAACTACCAAGCCGACCAAATCAACGAGACGAAGTTGACAGCCATAGAAGCAAAGCCTTTGGTTTTCAAAGCCGTGGTGCGTGGCACTTTCCCTGAAAACACCTACCCCACCAAGGAAGAACTGGTGCTGAAAGTCGGGGCACAGGTCATGTTCGTCAAAAACGACCCCAATCCTGAAAAGGCTTTCTATAACGGCAAAATCGGGAGGCTGGTCGGCTACAGCGAAGACGAAGGCACCGTCACCGTCGAGAGCGAGGGCGAGCGCATCGTCGTACCCAAGCTGACATGGCAAAACATGGAATACGCCATCAATGCCGAGAACCAGGACATCGAGGAAAAGGAAATTGGTAGCTTCACCCAGATACCGCTGCGTTTGGCTTGGGCCGTCACCATCCATAAGAGCCAGGGGCTCACCTTCGACAAGGTCATCGTCGATGCGGGACAGGCCTTCGCCCACGGGCAAGTGTATGTAGCCCTCAGCCGCTGCACCTCACTCGAAGGCCTCGTGCTGAAGACGCCCATCGCTTCCAATGCCTTGGTCAACGACTTCTCCGTCAACCGGTTTGTCAATGCCCTGCCCGAGAGGGAACCCACGCAAGAAAAAGTCGACCAGCTGCGCCACGAATACGAGTTGGAGACCATGCTCGAACTCATCGATTTTGAAGGCATCTACAAAGACTTCGGTAAGCTGATGAAGGTCATCTACGACAACGACACCCTTTTTGAACGCTCGTTGATCCAAGACCTCTCGCAGCGGCGCAACCGCATCTTTGAGGAGTTATGCCAGCCATTGCCACTGGTCTCTTCGACCTGCCTTTCAAGACCGACAATCAAGCCGTCAACGACCAACTCACCGAAGTATTGAAGCAAATCAAGGAAGACATCTATCTGAAAAGTTGCTGCCTCGAAGCCTGCAAAAACGGCTTCACTGTCAAGGAATACCAAAAGACCAAGTCGGTGAAGGTGATTGAGGTGGAGAAGAGTGGAAAGAAGAAGGTGGAGATAATGGCGGTCTTTACTCCATTTTACTGTCGTGGCGCGCTGCGCGAGCCGAAGCCGACGATGTGCCGGCTTCCAACATTGCGCCTATCAGAACTTTGAAAGCCATAGCCGAGACCAGACCCGTCACCCTTGCCGAATTGCGGAAAATCGAAGGTATGGGGCCAAAACGCATCAGGAACTACGGCGCTGAAATCATCAACATCGTGCTGAGGCATTTGGGGCAAGACCCTCAAAAGGCGGATATAGGTGATTTGGCAAAAGTTCCCCAAAAAAGAACCAATGGAGCCACTTACTTCCAAACTAAAGAAATGGCGGAGCAAGGCATGAGTGCCGAGGCCATCGCCAAAGCAAGAGGGTTAGCTGAGTCAACCATTTTTAGTCATCTTACTTATTGGGTCGAACAAGGCTCCTTCCCTGCCTCACGATTTGTTTCGAGCGAGAAGATGGCCGAAATCCGCGACTACTTTGAGTCGACTGGAGACCCAAAAATCACCACAGCACGCGACGTTTTAGGCGATGACTACCAATACTTTGAGATACGCATGGTTTTGGCTGAAATGAAACGGGAAGGATACTTCAAAGAGCCATGAACATGATTCAAATATTTTTACTATCTTTGCAATCTAAACAATATAATATAAGCCTTGAAAACCTTGAAATTATATACGGTAGGCCATTCCAATCAGTTGTTGGAAGAATTTCTTTCGTTGTTGCAGCATTACAACATCAATTGCATTGTGGATGTCAGGAGTGTGCCCGCAAGCAAGTACGCGCCGCAGTTCAACGAGGAAAACCTAAAATATTTCCTGAAGTCAAATGGCATCCAATATCTGCCTTTTGGCGATGAATTTGGTGCCAGGCGTACCGACTGCATTGATGATGATGGCCAAGTGAATTTTGAGCTGGCAGTCACAACACCTCTATTCCAACAAGGTGCGGAAAGGCTTGAAAAAGGCTTGGAAAAAGGCTTCAATATTGCATTGATGTGCTCGGAGGCCGACCCTTTAGAGTGTCATCGTTTTTCAATGGTTTCCAGATATTTTCATAATCACGGAATTGAAGTCTACCACATTTTGAAAGATGCAAATTTGGCCACTCATCGTGAAGTGGAAAAAAGAATGGTGGACGAATTTCTCCATTCGAGGAAATATCATCTTGCCGAAATAGACGAGTTGTTTGGAACCTATACTGCCGAAGACCAATTGGCAGATGCCTACAGATTGAAAAACAAGGAAATAGGTTATAAACCCGCATTATTACAAATGGAAGGAAACTATTGACATGATTACATTATATACTATAGGATTTACAAAGAAAAGTGCCGAACAATTCTTCGACTTGCTACGCGATAACGGCGTGAAGCAACTCGTCGACGTGCGCATCAACAATACCAGTCAGTTGGCTGGCTTCGCCAAAGGCAAGGACTTGGAGTTTTTCACCAACGAGATATGCCATATTCCTTACAAGCACATCGTCGATTTTGCGCCCACCAAAGAGCTTCTTGACCAATGGCATAAGAATGAAGTGACCTGGGCTGAGTATGTGGAAATATACACCAAAATGCTAAAAGACAGGGAAATTGTCAAGAAATATGGAGTTAAGTCGTTCGATGGTGCCTGTTTTCTTTGCAGCGAGGACACTCCAGAGCAATGCCATCGGCGCTTGCTGGCGGAATATATGCAAGAACACAGCAAAGAGAAAGTTCGTATTGTCCACTTAATATGAAGACTTATGGATAAGCATTTCATTTGTTTGGCCAATTCCTACAAACATGGAGGCAGATGCATCGCTGGCATTGAAGTCGTTCCGCAATCCGACGGCAGTCTTACTATTGTCCGTCATGAAGATGGTCGCCCGCGATGGATACGACCGGTTTCGATGTCAGCCAATGGTGAAATTCCTAACCATCTAGCCGAAAGTTTCAAGATATTTTCTTTGGTCAAACTATATGACGTTGAACCTTGTCCCGACAAGGCACATACCGAAGACGTGCATTGTTCGCGGATGGAAATTTGCCCTTTCGACCTTCTTCCCACAAAATCATTCTTAAACCAACTCCTTGACACACTGCACAAAGCCATCTTTTATTATAGGGGAAAGGCTATTCCAGCTACCATCATCGACCGACTTGATTATTCATTGATGCTGATTCAGCCAAAAAATGTCAGTGCCTATTGTGACGAAGAAAGGGAAAACTCAAAGTATCGGATGAAGTTCACCTATTTTGGTTCAAACTACGACCTTCCCATCACCGATCCTGTTTTTTTGGAGCAATTCAAGAAGAACCCGGAAAAATACGATGATTTGGACGGAGTATATTTGGTGCTTTCGCTCGGCTTGGAGTTTGAAGGGTTTCATTTCAAATTGGTGGCCACGGTAGTGTTTCCGAATGATTTAGAAGCTACTGAAGAACCGCAAACTTCCAATCTTTGCGGCCTGTCTTATATGGAACGACAAAAGCTGCTTCACTCCAATGCCTATGCCAAGTGGACGCCTAATGAAGATTCAAAACTCCTTGAACTTTTAGCAAAAGGTTTATCCACAAAAGAATTGGTAAATGAATTTGAACGAAACGAAGGAGCTATTCGTGCTCGCATCAAAAAGTTGACAATGGAGCCAGCAGAAAGTGAGAATGGCATAAGCAGCGACGAAGAAACATTGGCCCATTTAATAAAGTTAAAGAAAGAAATTGAAAAAGAAATTGAGATTCTTCGAGAAAAGATTAATATGAAAAGTTGAAATTCAACATTATTTCCTATTTTTGCCACACTAAACTTTGAATAATCACACAAAATTCTGTATAATTATGAAAAAAGCATTTACCCTCTTTTTCCTTGCCATTATGGCGTTGAGCCTCAACGCTCAGACCACGAAAACCATCACTTGGGATGGTATAGAGCGCCAG
>CADAPW010000199.1 GCA_902789915.1 uncultured Bacteroidia bacterium
CGAAGTCATCAAGACCCGCGCCCACTTCCAAGGCATCGAGGTGGTGATTGACGACATCAACAAGTTCGATTGCAGCGAGGAATACTTTGGCGTGCTGATCCAGTGCCCCAACCAGTTTGGTGAGATTGTCGACAACCGCGCTAAAGTTGCCGCATGGAAAGAGAAAGGCATGCAAGTGGCCGTCGCCGCCGACCTGCTCAGCCTCACCCTCATCACGCCTCCCGGCGAATGGGGTGCCGACGTGGTCTTGGGTTCCAACCAGCGTTTCGGTCTGCCGATGGGATTCGGCGGTCCTCATGCCGGTTACTTTGCCACCACCGAGGCCTACAAGCGTGAGATGCCTGGCCGTATCATCGGCATCAGCGTGGACGCCCTTGGCAATCCCGCTTTCCGTCTGGCTCTGCAGACCCGTGAGCAACACATCAAGCGCGAAAAAGCCACGTCAAACATCTGCACGGCTCAGGCTTTGCTCGCCATCATGTCGGGCTTCTACGCCTTGTATCATGGTCCGGAGGGCTTGATCGAAATCGCCCACCATATCAACTGCCTCGCTGGCAAGCTGACCTCAGAGTTGGCCAAGCTCGGCGTGAAGCAGCTCAACAAATACTTCTTCGACACGCTGTTGTTCGAACTGCCCGAAGGCGCTTGCACCTGCAAGGTGAAAGAAGCCGCCGAGAAACACGGCATGAACTTCCGTATCATCGACAAGCAACACTTCGGCATCAGCATCGACGAAACCACCGCTCGTGAGGACATCAACGAGATCGGTCAGGTCGTCGCCGAAGCCCTTGGCAAGCAACACGAGGAGCTTGTCTGCAACCCGAACTGCCAGAAGTTCAGCGGCATCCAACCCGAGATGCAGCGTACCTCCAAGTTTATGCAGGCCCCGATGTTCTTCAAATACCGCAGCGAGACCGACATGATGCGTTATATGAAGAAACTCGAGAACCGCGACCTCAGCCTCAACCGCTGCATGATCCCGCTAGGCTCATGCACCATGAAGCTGAACCCCGCCACCTCGATGTATGCCCTCAGCTGGCCTGAGTTTGGCAACATCCACCCCTTCGTCCCCGCCGACCAAGCGGAAGGCTACCTCGAACTCATCGCCGAGATGGAAAAAGACCTCTGCGAAATCACGGGCTTCAAGGGCATGAGCTTCATGCCTAACTCGGGTGCCAGCGGCGAATATGCCGGTCTGCTCACCATCCGTCGCTACCAAGAAGCCAACGGTCAGGGTCACCGCAACATCTGCTTGATCCCCGCCTCTGCCCACGGCACCAACCCCGCATCAGCTGCTATGGCTGGCATGCAGGTTGTTGTAGTGAAATGCGACGAAAACGGCAACATCGACCTCGAAGACGCCAAAGCCAAGGCCGAGCAATACAAGGACAACCTGGCTGCCTTCATGGTCACCTATCCTTCGACCCACGGCATCTATGAGGACGGCATCCGCACCCTCGTGAAGATCGTTCACGACAACGGCGGCCAAGTCTACATGGACGGCGCCAACATGAACGCCCAAGTCGGTCTGACCAGCCCCGGTTACATCGGTGCCGACGTCTGCCACCTCAACCTGCACAAGACCTTCGCCATCCCGCACGGCGGTGGTGGTCCTGGCGTAGGCCCCATCGGCGTGGCCGAACACCTGAAACCCTACCTGCCTTCACACATCCTGTTCCACTGCGGTGGCGAAAAGCAGGAAGGCGCTGTTTCAGCCGCTCCGTTCGGTAGCGCTCAGATCCTCACTATCACCTACTGCTACATCAAGATGCTTGGCGGTGAAGGTCTGAAGAAAGCCACTATGGGTGCCATCATGAACGCCAACTACCTGAAGGAAAGACTGAAGGACTACTACCCGATCCTGTATACCGGCAACCACGGCCATGTGGCTCACGAGATGATCCTCGACATCAACGGCATTAATAAGACTGTTGGTGTAGCTGCCATCGACATCGCCAAGCGTCTGATGGACTTCGGTTTCCACGCTCCTACTGTGGCCTTCCCGGTGCACGAGACCCTGATGGTGGAGCCCACCGAGAGCGAGCCTATCGCCGAGCTTGACCGCTTCGTCGAAGCCATGATCCAAATCCGCAAGGAAATCAAGGACATCGAGGACGGCAAAGCCGAGAAGGGCAACAACATCATCAGCCATGCGCCTTACACCGCCGAGATGCTGATGGCCAACGAGTGGAACTTCCCCTTCACCCGCGAAGAGGCTGGCTTCCCGATGAAGAGCGATGTGCAGGACAAGTACTTCCCGCACGTCACCCGCATCGATGATGCCTATGGCGACAGGAATCTGGTCTGCAAGTTCTCGGCTGAATAATTTTTTCTCACGCAGAAAACGCAGATTCGACGAAGTCAATTATGGGAAATGTAGAGACGTAGCGCGCTACGTCTCTACAAATTTATTACAAATTATCGATAATGTCCTTCAAAAGCGCATTGAAGTCGATGACATGATCGGGCATGGGCGAATAACCTAATATCGCGACCACCAAGTCCTTAGAGGGTATGACGAATATCCTCTGCCCATCGTGGCCTTTGCAATAATACATATCCTCAGGCACATCAGGGAGCTCTTTCCCTCTATTCAACCAGAAAAATGAGCCATATCCATTTTCACTATTGGACGCGGGCGTGGTCGTGTAGTTCACCCAGCCTTCGGGAAGAACCCTCAACGAGTCGACACAACCATCCTCTAAATAAAGCTGGCCAAAGCGGGCGAAGTCAGTGGCCGTGATGTAAAGATACGACGAACCAACGGGGGTACCACTCATGTCTGATTCAAAAACAGCATTACGAATACCCAAAGGCGCGAAGAGTTTCGCGTGAACATAGGCAAGGAAAGCTTGGTCAGACGGGAACTTCCCGCAAAGATAACGCATAACGATGTTCGTGCTGCCGCTGGAATAGTACCAAAAACTACCCGGCTTGTGTTCAAGGGGTTTGTTGAGGGCATAAAGGCCCATGTCTTGCTCACGATGGAGCATCAGATTGACATCAGAACGGGCACCGTAGTCCTCGTTCCACTCCAAACCGCTCTGCATCTGCATCAAGTCGTCGATGGTAATATCTTTACGGTCATCGTTTTGCCATTCGGGTATGTCCATTGGAGCATATATATCAACAAAACGGTCTCTTACCATGACACCTGCGATGGCGTTGGTGAAGCTTTTGGCCATGCTCCAGCTCAGCAGTTTCATATCGGGTGTAATGCCCTTATCATAGCGTTCTGCCACCACTCCACCTTTATGGAGCACCACAAAAGCAAAGGGATGTCCGTTATAAGCCCGTTCGTCCACAAAGGCCTTGGCGATTGGCTCCAGCCTCGCCTTTGTTGCAGAATCGCCCATTGGGAGCGGTCTTATAGGCATGCTCTCATCGGAGGAAGGACAAACCTGTTGCTCGAGGTCATTGGCATGGGCACCACGCAATAAGGTGACTCCATAACCTTCTCGATAGGCCGCAGTGGCTTTTCCCCAAAGGAATCGGCTCGTAACCGTCTTGTTCTCATAATCCACCTTATTTTTATTGAAACGAATGAAGGAGAAATTGAGGTCCAAGTCCTCCACGGTCTTGGCATCGCGGCCCGAAACAAACACGGCTGAGGCCAGGTTTTTTGCCGCATAGCCCGTGATGATTGGCATCAAACTGTTCAAATAAAGGCAACC
>CADAPW010000200.1 GCA_902789915.1 uncultured Bacteroidia bacterium
ATGGTTGGTGCCATGAGCACCTTCGCCAACCAAGGTGTCTACATCAAGCCCATGTTCATCACACGCATTGAGGACAAGAACGGCAACGTCATCGCACGCTTCAGCCCCGAAGAGTCGGAGGCCATGAGCGAGCTGACGGCCTACAAGATGGTGGAACTGATGAAGGGCGTGGTGCAAAGCGGCACAGGTATCCGACTCAGGTCATACTATGGCTTCAACAACCCTGTCGCTGGCAAGACGGGCACCACACAAAAACAAAGTGACGGCTACTTCATGGGCATCACCCCCGACCTCACTACAGGCGTGTGGGTGGGTGCTGAAGACCGTAGCGTACACTTCCGCTCCACCAAGTTGGGGCAAGGTTCACATACAGCATTGCCCATTTGGGCCATCTACATGAAAAAGGTGTATGCCGACAAAAGCCTAAACATCAGTAAGGGTGACTTCACCAAACCCAACATCCCTGGCGTCGACCTTAACTTCGACTGTGACCGTTACGACAACGATGAAGGTGTGGAATACATTGATGAGTTTTAGTTTAAATGCGGAATGCGAAATGATGAATGTATTCTCAATTCAGCATTCCGCATTCATAATTCACAATTAAAAGAAATGACTTCTAACTTTGTAGATTACGTAAAGATATTCTGCCGCTCGGGCAAAGGCGGCTCTGGCTCGTTGCATTTCCGCAGGGAGAAATACATCCCCAAAGGCGGTCCCGACGGCGGCGACGGCGGTCGTGGCGGCAACGTCATTTTGCGTGGCAACGCCCAGCTGTGGACCCTGCTACACCTTCGTTACACCAAGCACATCTATGCCGGTGATGGCGTGCCTGGAGGCAAAAACCAACTGACAGGTGCCGCTGGCGACGATGTCTATATCGACGTGCCGTTGGGAACGGTGGCCTACCGTGCCGAAGACCACACCCTAATGGGTGAAATCACCGAGGACAAACAAGAGGTCATCCTGCTGAAAGGCGGTCGCGGTGGCAAAGGCAACGCCTTTTTCAAGACGGCTACCTTGCAGGCACCCAAGTTCGCCCAACCTGGCGAGCCTAACCTGGAGGAATGGATTACCTTGGAGTTGAAACTGTTGGCTGATGTCGGTCTGGTGGGCTTCCCCAACGCAGGCAAGTCTACCCTACTGTCGGTCGTTTCGGCAGCCAAGCCCGAAATCGCAGATTATCCCTTCACCACCTTGGTGCCCAACCTAGGCATTGTCAGCTATCGCGGACACAGAAGTTTCGTCATGGCCGACATTCCTGGCATCATCGAAGGCGCAGCGGAAGGCAAAGGATTAGGAATCAGGTTTTTGAGACATATCGAAAGAAACTCTACCTTGTTGTTCATGGTGCCTGCCAACACCGAGGATGTGAAAAAGGAATACGACATCCTCCTCAACGAGTTGAAGAAATACAACCCCGAGCTGATGGACAAAGACCGCATCCTGGCCATCACCAAGTGCGACCTCGTGGACGACGACACCATCAAAGACATCAAGAAGCACCTGCCTAAAAAGGTACCACACATCTTCATCAGCTCCGTGGCCCAACAAGGCATTGATGAACTGAAAGACTTGATTTGGTTGACGCTGAATAAATCTGATGAAGGGGAGGATTGGTAATGGACCAGCTCTCCGCCATCGACACCGACCTCTTCCTCTACCTCAACGGCCTCCACATTGATTGGCTCGACAAGGTGATGGTGCTCATCACCGACATGTGGGTGTGGCTCCCGCTATACCTATTATTAATATATTGGACGGTGAAACAGTATGGCAAACGCTGTTGGTGGGTCTTCCTCGCCATCGGTGTGGTGGTGCTTTGCTCTGACCAGCTGTCCGCACATGTATGCAAGCCGTTGTTTCAACGGTTAAGACCTTGTTATAATGCTGATTTACAAGATTTAATATATCTCCCTAAAGGCTTGGCGGGAGGAAAATATGGTTTTGTCTCCTCTCATGCCGCCAACACTTTTGCCATTGCGGCTTTTCTCACACCTGCCTTGCGCCACTACCGCCCATGGGCGGGCCTTGCGCTGTATCTGTGGGCTTTCATTTCCAGCTACAGCCGTATCTACATCGGCTACCACTACCCTGGCGACATCATCTGTGGTGCCATTCTTGGCATACTCGTAGGCTTGGTGCTTTGGAAAGTGTTCCAAATTATCCAAAGAAAAGCTTGGAAATCAGAACAATGAATCTGTAGACATCGTCCCTTTGCCGTCATCGAAGACCACCTTAATGGTCGACTTCAACTCGATGCCGCAAAGCGAGGCTAGCTTGGCTTTGTTCAAGGCGAGTTCTAGGTAACCGTGCGTTCCGAAGATAGCCACCAGGTCCACCACATCAACATCAAGATAGCTGTCGGAGATTTCATCGACGGTGTAAAGATCGCCTTTCACCATGATGGTGAAGTCGCGGCCACGGCGCTCCTGTTCGAACAACTCGCGTGAAATATTGGTGATCAAGTTATCGTAGGAATCGATATGCATCACCACGCCCTCGATGGTGTTGTCGCGTGCCACGGCACAAAAAGCGCCACCAGGATTCAGCTTGGGACGTGGCTCGCCGATGCTTGACAACGGCTCGCCCTTGGCCAGCATCACTGCCACCTTGGCAAAGCGGTCACGCGTGGCAAAGGTGAAGAAGTCGGAGTCTTGCATCACGTCGATACACACCGCCTCTTCATACTTGCCGTCAAGGATGTGGCTGAAAATGCCATTGTCCGTAGAGATGAAATATTGTCCCTCTGCCTTCACCACCACATGAGGGCATTCCATCGACTCAATCGTGTCGACAGCGATAATGTGAATCGTTCCTGGAGGGAAGCAACGATAACAGTTTTTCAGCGTGAAACCTGCCTGGGCAACATTAAACGGCTCAATTTCATGCGTCACATCTACGATGGTCGCAGTCGGCAACATAGACAAAATGGTGCCTTTCACAGCAGCGGCATAATAATCCTTTGTACCCCAATCGCTTGTTATTGTGATAATTGCCATTGTTTCTAGTTGCCCTTTAAATAACCATCATATCGGAAATGCAAAAGTAAATTATTTATGTCAAACCTACCATAGGTTTTAGAAAAAAATTATCACTATCTTTGCGAGCAAATAAAAAGCAGATGGCTGAACAAATCCTTCAGATAGAAAACGTTGACCCTAAGGACCTTCACGGACCCAACGACAAGTACTTGGAGTTGGTGAAAAGCATGTTCCCAAAGTTGAAAATCATTGCACGCGGCGACTTTGTGAAGGTGATTGGCGATGACGACGAGATTGAGTATTTCGCTAGCCGCTATGAGACCTTGATGGTACAACTGGAACGTTTCGGCAAACTCACCGCCCAAACCGTGGAAGATGTGATGATGGCTACCACCGACAGCGAGTTGCAACAAAAAATGTCGGAAAGTGATGTATTGGTCTTCGGTCGCAGCGGCGTACCTATCAAGGCCATCACTGCCAACCAAAAACGCATGGTGACAGCCTCTGAACAAAAGGACTTGATTTTCGCCATCGGTCCCGCCGGAACGGGAAAAACCTACACGGCCGTGGCTTTGGCGGTCAGAGCACTGAAAGCCAAGCAAGTACGAAGAATTATTCTAACCCGTCCCGCTGTTGAAGC
>CADAPW010000201.1 GCA_902789915.1 uncultured Bacteroidia bacterium
TTCTTGATGATTTGAGCACTTGCCGAAGCCTGGCAGCCTGTACCGCCGCAGACCAGCACGTGCATCTTGATTTTTGCCATATAAATTCCTCCGAATTAAATTATTAGATAGTTTCGTAGTTCACAGGGATGACGCCGTCAACAATCTCGTTGTTCATCACATACTTGGTGAGGATTTCGTCAGCGCGGTTGTTGTCGACATGACCGAAGACGATCGGGTCCTTGCCAGGGCACTTCACCTCGATGGTCGGCTCGGCGTGGCAGTAGCCCATGCAGCCGGTCTGGGTGAAGACGATGCCGAGCTTCAGCTCGTCGGCCTTCTCCATCATGTGTTCCATAACTTGTTTTGCACCGGCGGCGATACCGCAGGTAGCCATTGCGACCTTAATTTGCACCAAAGAGTCGGGGTCGTTGCTCTTTTCGCGAAGGTCAAGGTTCGACTGAAGCTTTTCTCTCATAGCTTTCAGTTCTGCTAAAGACTTAACTTTTGCCATAGAATACGTATTTTTATGGTTATTTATTGAGTTGATTTTCTCTCTTGCCTCCCGCAAGGACATACCTCACGAAAAACGCTGCAAATTTAGGGAAATTAAACGCTCATTCCAAATAATAATGAAAGTTTTTTCAAAATAAGTTCTATTCACAACTTACTATAAAACAATAGCTTATAAACCAAATAAAAGATAGTTTTGTAAATTAGAATCGTTCTAATTTAGAAAAGCGAGCTTTTGGGAATACAAAAACGACTTTCCGCCAGGATGAAATGCTGACGGAAAGCCGTGGACAAATATGTAAAACGATATTAAAGCTCGTCGTTGATGAGCATCTCTAGGACTTTCATGAAGTTCTCTTCCTTCGGTGAGTTCACGCCATCGGCCATGACAAGGTCGTTGAGGTCGGCCATGAATGCAGCCTTCTCTTCTTCCGTCTTCAGGAACTCGTCCTTGTGTTCCTTGAAGAAACTCAGCCATGCCGGATTGGTCATTTTCTTAAACTCCTCAAAAACTTCACGATAGGTCTTCTCGTCAAATTGCAGGCAAATGCGTTCAAGCTCGGTATATGAAATTGTACCGTCAATGCCCGATGCGCAAAGCATCATGAAGATTTCAAATTTTTCTTTGGTAAGGTTTTCCATAATTGTAGAGTTGTATTTTAAGCAATATTTGCGACAAAAATAGAAAATTAAAACATACCTTTGCAGCAAAACTCAAAAAAATATGAGAAAAATTTTCCCAAACACCATTTTTGTCCAGCTAAGTAGCATGGTAATGGCCTAAAATTTAACCGTCATTTCGCCTTCGGCGGTCGCTTGATGTTTGGCACGGCATATAAAAATAGGTATTAGGTTCTGCCTTGACTAGAAGTAATTTTTCCTTGGCAATAGTTTTCTCATGCTTCTTTTCCGTGACAGTACGATTTTGCACAATATGCAAGTGCGTGTTGATCCGATGCAACTCGCTGCTGTTTTATTTGATTGAAAAACATGATAATACAATTCATTTCAAAATTAGCGCATTTTTTTGATACGGCGTATTGGAAAATGCACTATTTTTGCAGCACCAAACAAATAGATAAATTTATATCGAATGGCAACGCAGCACAATACCTCACTTGTAGTACAGAAATCGACCTTGAGTCGGCTGCCGCTCTACTATAGCCACATCCGCAAGATGCAGCAGCAAGGTGAGAAATATGTTTCGGCTGCCGCCGTTGCCCAAAGCCTCAACCTCAACCCAGTCTTGGTTCGCAAAGACCTGTCGGGTGTGAGTAGCGTGGAAGGAAAGCCTCGCGCAGGTTTTGAAATCGACACCTTATTAAATGATTTAAGCGAGTTTTTGGGTTACAACAAAGTGGACGAAGCCATCCTGGTTGGCGTGGGTAGCCTCGGTCGACTGATTTTGACCAACACGGAGTTTTCGAGCATGGGTTTAGACATCGCTGTAGGATTCGACAAGGATCCCGATCTGGTTGGTCTCCAAATTGGGAGTAAATACATTCTTCCCATGGAAAAAATGGAGAGCTACATCAAACGCACTGGTGTCAAAATCGGCATCATCACCGTACCTGCCGACCAAGCCCAAAGCGTGTGCGACCAAATGGTGGAATGCGGCATCCTTGCCATCTGGAACTTTGCCTTCACCCTACTCAACGTGCCAAAAGGCATCCTTGTTAAAAACGAGAACCTCCCCTCCTCTCTCGCTGTGCTGTCGCAACAGCTTGCCAAGAAACTGAACAACACCAAATAATCCATACAATTTCCAATTTGCCTAAACTAATCAATTGATAGTAACCAAAGAGAAGAAACCTAATGTTTATAATCAATAAAAAAATATCGAAATAAGAAATCAGACTGTCACAGAAAACCAAAGGATTATCAACAACCAATAGCTAAACCAAAAACAACATTAATAATAACAATTAAAACACAGAAAAAAATGAATAGATTCACATTACCGAGAGACCTTTATCATGGAGAAAACGCTTTAGAAGCATTGAAGACCTTCACAGGTAAACGCGCTGTTATCTGCGTTGGCGGAGGAAGCATGAAACGCTTTGGCTTTTTGGACAAGGCCATTGCCTACCTGCAAGAAGCCGGCATGGAAGTGAAAGTGATTGACGGCATCGAGCCCGACCCGTCGGTGGAGACCGTGATGAAAGGTGCTGCCGTGATGCAAGAATTCAAACCCGACTGGATTGTGGCCATCGGTGGTGGTTCGCCCATCGATGCAGCCAAAGCCATGTGGATTAAATATGAATACCCTGAGACTTCGTTCGAAGATATGTGCAAAGTGTTTGGCCTGCCCAAACTGAGAACCAAGGCCCACTTCTGCGCCGTTTCGTCCACCTCGGGAACAGCTACCGAAGTGACCGCTTTCTCCATCATCACCGACTATGCCAAGGGCATCAAGTATCCCATCGCCGACTTTGAGATCACGCCCGACGTGGCCATCGTTGACCCTGCCTTGGCCCAGACCATGCCCAAGAAGTTGGTCGCCCACACGGGTATGGACGCCATGACGCACGCCATTGAAGCCTATGTTTCGACCGCCCATTGCGACTACACCGACCCGCTGGCCATGCACGCCATCAAGATGATCCAGAGAGACTTGGTGAACTCATACAACGGTGACGTGAACGCACGCAACGAGATGCACAACGCCCAATGCCTCGCCGGCATGGCCTTCTCCAACGCCTTGTTAGGCATCGTCCACTCGATGGCCCACAAGACAGGTGCCGCGTTTGCCGACTTTGGCGCACACATCATCCACGGTGCAGCCAACGCCATGTATCTGCCCAAGGTGATCGCCTTCAACGCCAAAAATCCGGAGGCCAAACAACGTTACGGCGTCATCGCCGACGCCATGAACCTTGGCGGCAGCAACGACGACGAAAAGGTAGCCCTGCTCATCGCCGCTCTGCGCAAGATGAACGACGACCTCAACATCCCGCACTGCATCAAGAATTACGGTGCCGACTCCTACCCTTGCGAACAAGGCTTTGTGCTTGAGAATGTGTTCCTTGAAAGGCTGCCCGAAATCGCCAAGAACGCCATCGGCGACGCTTGCACAGGCTCCAACCCGCGCATCCCGACGCAAAAGGAGATGCTGCTATTACGATACTGAAGTTAATTTTTGAGTTGATATAACATTAAAACTTACGGGTGACCACAAAAAAAGTGGCCACCCGACCTAATTTTTAAACGACACCACAACAAAAGCAAGAAAATATCGTTCAAAACAAAATAACCCTATAAAACTAACCCAAAATGAATATTAAAGTATGCGTTGGCAGTTCATGCCACCTGAAAGGTTCCTACGATGTCATTCTAGCCATGAAAGACATCCTCAAGAAGTATGACGTTGAAGACCTGGTCGAACTGCAAGCCAGTTTCTGCCTCGGCCATTGCGCCCAAGGCGTGAACATGAAGACCGACGACATTTCAGAGAATATGATGAAAAAAGCCAGCATCAGCACTGAAGACGGCTTCTTGCTTTTGCACAATGTCACCAAGGACAACGCAGAAGAACTATTTGTAAAGGAAATCTATCCCCTGATTGAAATCTAAAAAAGAACGATATGTCGAAATATTTAGAGTTTCGCAATGCGAGATGCAAGGATTGCTACAAATGCCTTCG
>CADAPW010000202.1 GCA_902789915.1 uncultured Bacteroidia bacterium
AACTACACGTTATACACTTAATAAAAAAGAAGTTGCCCAAGCAGAAAACCTACTTAGGGGAAAAATTGACGAATATGTTGTGTCTCACCAAGTCTATGCAGATCCACCAATTAAAAAGAAAACTTTGCGAAAGTATGTTCGTCAATATGTCGGTTATTTAACAGATAACAACGAAGTAGTTGTCAAAATCTATTTGAATAAGATTGATCCTGATGACGACCCTTCTTCTGACATTCTTGAGTATTTTGATGGTGGTAGTAATCACTGGTCCATCCGAATCAATCTCAATACTGGAGAATTGTATGATATGGAAGTAAATGGTGATGGCTAGATTAGGTTTTGGAGTATATACAAACCCAACAGAACTTAAAACTTTGATGGGTTCATGACAACAATAATTTATTAAAAGGAGAATAAGAAATGAAGAATATCGCTAAAAGTATTATCCTCGCAACAACAGTGGCAGCCTTGGCCGCTCTGCTGCTGGCGGGATGCCAGCGAAGTGACCAAAAGGAGCCTGCCAAAACCGCTATCCAAAGCGGTAAGGAGCCTGCCGACAGCCTGAAAAAGGACTCGGTGGAGGCCTTCAATGAGCAAATGCGGCGATGGCATGTGTTGCATGGGGGGATGAGCAGTTGGGAGAGCGATAAATGAAGGAGGCATTTGATGGCAAAATGTTGTAAAATAGAAATCCAATAACACCACTTATGGCGACTATTACATCACTTTGCCCAAGGAATTGCAGAAAAAAATACGACAACGCACAGGCCAAACCGAGGCAAACCTTATTCTTGAGGGTTATCTTCGTTTCGAGTATCCTGACAATGGCGAAACTTGGTTGTTTATTACCAGCAAAGACGGAAAGAATGTGGGTGTGGAAGGTGGAGCGGTTTTCCATGGCCAAACATGTTTCGCGCGTGGCATTGAGCTTCATCAATAAGTTGATGGCTCGGTATCAAAAAAAAACTGTAATTTTGCAGCGCGATTCAGGCAGACTGTCGCGGGTCGGGAAAGCCGGCGCGAGGAAAGTCGGGACAGCACAGAGCACCATACTTCTTAACAGGAAGGTGCCCGCAAGGGCAACAGCAAGTGCCACAGAAACATACCGCCTTGAGCAAGTCGAAGGGTAAGGGTGAAAACGCGAGGTAAGAGCTCACGCATCGGGTGGCGACATTCCGGTGAGGTAAACCTTATGGGCTGCAAGTCCAAGTATAGAGACAATGGGGCCTCGGCCTCGAACGGGCTGCTCGTCCGTCGTCTCAGGGTAGGGCGCTTGAGCCTGCGGGCGACCGCAGGCCTAGAGAAATGACAGTCGCCCCGCAAGGGGAACAGAATCCCGCTTATTCGCCTGTATCGCTAATATACTGAAGGGTTCCACTATCGGCGGAACCCTTTTGTTATATTGGCGTTTCTCAATTGTAGGCATGCACTCCGCCCAAAATCAAGTTCACACCGAAATAGGTGATGACGACACTTAAAAAGGCGAAGATGCCATAAATGTGGAAAAACATAGGCTTTTGGAACGATTTCAACACATTGGGTATCAGCGGCAAGGTGTAGATGAACAAGGTGATGAGTGCCCAGACTTCTTTCGGGTCCCACGACCAGTAGTTGCCCCACGAGATGTTGGCCCACACCGCACCGATGAAGATGCCCATGGCGAGCAAGGCCACTGCTGGATAGAGCATTGCTGTGCTGATGTCTTTCAAACGCTCCAAACGCTCTAAATTGGACGGCTTGGCAATTCGCATGATGATGGCAATAATGCCAACTATGGCAATGCCGAGCAGCAAGGCATAGGCCGTGACGATGGTAGAAATGTGGATGCTGAACAAAGGCGACCGTAGCACTGGCATCAGTTGATGGGTGAGCATCCTTACATGCAGCACCACCATGAGGATGACAAGCACTGACAGCCACGCCACCGTGATGCCCCAAAGTTTTTTACGACGCTCAATGAGCATTGCTATCAGTCCGACAAAAAGCAACACATAGCCAACATAAGTCACGGTGATGCCCCAAGGGTCATGGGCGACGTCCAAAATGGAGTTGCCTTTTTCGTCATAGTCACTTTGGTAGAAGCGGTAGCCGTCTCGCTTCAGGATGTTGTTCATCGAGATGATGGTCTCCGTAGAGGTGTTGCCATCTTGGATTTGTAGATGACTGATATAGTCTTTGGGTTTTGGAGAATCTGGGTAGGTCTCTATCTCGAAATGATCCAAGACCAGGCTGAAAGGTAGGGCTACTTTCGTTATCTCGCCATTCTCTTCAATATAGAATTGGCTGTTGGGCCTGTTAGGCTCCAGCTTCATTCTGCCGTGCTGTCCAGTGGTTTTGGTGAGCAAGGCACCGAGAAGGATACAGGTGGTCGCCAAAAACAAGGTCATCACCACGGGCTTTTTCCAGTTGTTGTCTCGGAAGGTCAAGATGGCGGCCACGATAAGGAAAGCGGCCCACAGCACGACAAACCACCAGGTGCCATAGACATGACTGTTGGCAAAGTCGGCACCGTGCAGCTTTTCGACAATGGTGCCAGCGGCCAGCACGGTGACCAGCACTATCATGAGGACGGAGACGATGTGTCGTAATTGTTTCATAATGTTTGCAAAAATAGAAAAAATTGTAGAGACGCGGCGCGCCACGTCTCTACAACCATTTTTAATTAAATCGCATCAATGAATTTCACAACCGCATCGCGGTCTTCCTTGGATAATTCGCGGAATTTCTCCACCGAGCGGCGGGCATCGCTTTGGGCGTTGCCGTGCCACATGATGGCTTCGATGACGGTTTGTGCACGGCAGTCGTGCAAACGGTCGCTGCGACCGGTGCATCTGGCACTCAAGCCACGACCCCAGAGCGGGGTGGTGCGGCACCAACCTGTGCGGATGTCATTCTCCATGTGGAGCTTGTGCTGGATGTAGTCGCTGTAAGGCCAAATCTTTTGGTTGGGATAGCGGGGCAGACGCGCATCGCCGTCGGCAAAGAAGCCAGTCGGGTCGGTGAACATGTCATCGCCCGTCTGCCATGAGGGACGATGGCAGTAGGCGCAGCCCATGTTGTTGAAGAGTTCCTTGCCATGCTGTATTTCGGGGTCGTCCATGTTACGGGCGGCAGGCACGGCCAAGCCACGATGCCACACCATGAAGTTAACATAGTCCTCGTCCTTCATCTCGGGAACTTTCAGCGATTCGGGGATTTGGTCGTTCATCATCAAGTAGTTGTAAATGTCGGTTTCCACATTGCCCGTGAGATTGTACTGCGGGAAGTAGTTGTAGAATTCAGCTTGTACGTCCGGATCTTGCGAAGCCTTGGTAGCATAGGCTGCGGTCATGTAATGACCCATCTTGGTGCGGTGCGTTACGTTGGTGATATTCCAGATGGCGTTGGCGCCAGGGGCATCCTGCAAAGGACCACGCGTGAGGGCGTAAGTGTACTTCTTGGGATGGGTGGTGTTACCATAATAACCCGTCGGGGCGAAGTCGGAGCCGGCCCACATGGCGGGGTTGAGGCCGTTTTGCATGTAGCCGTCATTGTATTCCTTTTGGTACTGCGCTCTAAGTGAATCATCGGGGATGGCATCGATCAAGCCAGTGCCGTAGATG
>CADAPW010000203.1 GCA_902789915.1 uncultured Bacteroidia bacterium
TAAACAGATTCGAAGAGGTATAAATGTCTGTCCATGATGGAAATCAATGCCTGCGTGTCCGAATATCTTTCAGCATTCAGGTCGATGTGCAGCACGGGATATTGCTTCCAATTCTTCTCCAACTCACCGATGGCCAACCCATCGAACAGCTCTTTCCGCCCTTGGAAGTAGGCTTCTAACGTAGTGACAAGCAGGCTTTTTCCGAACCTGCGGGGACGGCTAAGGAAATAGTAGCCACCGTCCTTTGCCAATTGATAAACCTTTTTTGTTTTATCAATATAGAGGAAGTTCTCTTCTCGAATTTTCGCGAATGTCTGTATGCCGATAGGGTATTTCATAACGGTAAGATTTGCGGCGCAAAAATACAATTATTTTCGGGTCGGGAAGACAAGAGATTGTTTTTGGACGACAACGGGGACAACGCGGGACAACATCAGAACACATCAATGTCTCTTGCTTGAGATAAAAAATGAAAAAACAATATCAAAAAATCGAAATCGCGCAGCCGACTATGATAAAAAGGACAATAATAACAATATCTGCGAGAAGCCCTATCACAAAGTTTTCAAAATTGATGCTGGGGCCCCAAGTTGGTTCTCCCATTCCATGCAATTCATCACGCAATTTAGTTTTACAGCCTTTGAATAGCCAACGAAAGAATGCTCCTATATTTATTAACCACAGCATGATTTCTGATTCATTTTTGTTGTTTATTATTACCGTTTTCTTCTTTTAGTTCTACTTGGCGATACGAATCCAGAATCGAAATCCCTTGCAAAAATTTGGTGCTTTTTTCTGATGCTTGATAATTCAATTCGTTGACTTTGAACTGCCGTCCTACCTCTGTCTGCCATCTGAGATTAGGAGGAAGGTTGATCTGTTTAGGGAAAGTCCCTATCTCCTTGCTCTTTTTCACAAATGCGTTATAGCCCTTCAATCCTTTCCCCGTCTCAAATCCTGTTTTTAAAAAATATCCAGAAAATTTAATTTCTAAAGTTACCACAGAAGGAGCTGTGCTAACGAGTGCATCCATCCGTTGAGGTGGGGTTACAGATGCACCCGCAATTGTCTTGTTAAAAACCATAGTGTAGGGGGCATTGATTAAACCATACCCGAAATTAAAGAGCCCTTTGATAAAATATTGGTCAAGATTATTAGCAGGTGCTTCCAGCCAAAGTTCAAACCGCGAAAGAGTTTTTGGTTCCTTTATCTCTCCACAAAGATTGGTTTGGGGCCAGGAATCGTTTGTCGTTGCCACATTTGTGTTGTCGCTGGCAGAGACAACTTGAATGGATATTTGTTCATTCGTGGTAGTTAACGGTTTATTGGGATTCCATTCCAACCCCTCCAACTCCCTTCCGTCCACGACCCTGTTCTCCGCAAACGCATACGTGCTGTTCCACGGGAACTTCCCCGCCAGCGGGTCCACACTCCAGAACCGTCCGATGCGGGTGTCGTGCATGCGATACTCGAAAGCGTGCAAACTCCCTGATCCATAGACCTCTGCGTCGCTTTCCTGCCCGTTGAAAAAGTACCGATAACGCCCCAAATCGGAACCTGGGGTTGACAGCGGGTATGTGACGGTGGATTTCATGGCGCGAAGATAGGAATTTTTCAGGTTGGGAAGACAACAAGTGTTGATTTTTGACGACAATGGGGAACAACTACCTTATCTATAACGATGTCGGTTGGGGTACCAGTCGTAACCATACCCGGTCCCTCCTGTAAGAAAGAAAACCACTAATGAAATAAGGAAGATTATAATCAAAATTATTTCAATCACTCTCAATTTTTGGGGTTCATTCATTTGATCTTGAATTTCTTTCTTCTTGACACGAGGATGCTTCTGCGCATACGATTTTCTTCGGCATGGTTTCGGCTTGACGCTCTTGTTTCTTTTTTTGCTCATAGTCCTTCAGGAAAATCTTTTAGTTTGGATTTTGTAGCATTGTACGAAGGGGGATATGTCGAATACAAAATGATTTCTGAATATGGCCACTTGTCGGTCGTTGCTGTTATAACAAAAATAGGACGGATGTAGTGGTCTGTTGTGCATCGGCTAATCCAGACATCTCTACTATTTGCTTTTTCACATAGTATCACTTCAATAGAATCAGATTGGTAATAATCTTCTTTGGGGATCTTCGCAACTAATCTTCCATAACGAGTTACTACTTTCAAACGAACATAGTTTTTGTTACTCCTATAATGCATAGAAAGATTATAGTCAAAGACTTGAATTTTTGAACGATTAATGGCAATGTTTATTTTTATTGGTATAGATTGAGCCTTTGCATCAACTAATGAAAAAATACAGGTCAACCCTAAAACCAGCATTTTAATTGTTTTCATTTGTTTTGTTCTGCTTTTTGTTCTGTTTGAATATTGATAACTGAGGTAGCCAAAACTTAAGCTCTGAGTCTGTCCATAAGGGTTTGTCGGCATATAAACCCGGTATATTCATGCCTGCATGGTCAATTGTTTTTTCAACACCAAATTTAAAGTGAAAAGCAATTTTGACAAAGGATGAATTAAGGATACGTCCCATTAAAGTGGTACGAGAGAAGCCATTATTATCAATGAAAGAGTCTTTAGTGCCTGGTGCTAATGCAGAAAACTTCCATGCAACAGCCTCACTAAAGCAGGACTCGGGTTGGATTCCATTTCTGTCAAACTGGTAAGCATGGTATGTTTCTTCAAAGAGGACACGATATTTACTAGCACCTATTATTGGATTGTATATCTGCGAATTGTCATCTTTGGTAAAAATAACATTCGAGGAAACACTTCCTTCTACATGATCAAAACGACCATCTTCTTTCCTTCCTGATTTGTAAGGCTGGCTTATAAAAAAATAGAAATGTGTACTTTTTTCCAAAACGGAATATACCAAATGAAAAACTTCAGAGTAATTATCAGGATCTTGTTTATTGAGCAAACAGTAGATGAATTCTTGGTCATCCTTGTTGGGAATAATCACTGTATCACCTTTCGGATCCGCGAACCGCACTGGGTTCCCCGCGAAGCATGCATACGGACTCTCATATTCTTTGAACACGGGGTCTACATTCCATCTCCTGCCCAACCTTGTGTCGTACTGCCAAAATTCCGCGCTCAAACTCACCCCTTCTCCAAACACCTCATTATCAGTCTCCTGCCCGTTGAAAAAGTAACGATAACGCCCCAAATCGGAACCTGGGGTTGACAGCGGGTATGTGACGGCGGGTTTCATGGCGCGAAAACAACTGGAAATTACCGTTCCACCACCTTCCAGCTCTCAATTCTGCGCGTCTCGGAGGAGAAGTTCACCCCGATTTTGTAAAGCTTGCGCGGATCGGTTGCGAACGGCAAGACGTACTGCTTCTCTTCGATTTGCGCCAACGCTTCGTCGGCGGATTTGTCCAGTTTGAACTCGAAAAGGTAGATGTAGTCGGCGGTCTGCACCACCATGTCGTATAGAAGCCCACCATCTTGAAGATGAGCGATACCGCATTGTGGAAGTAAAGCTCGGCATCACCCGCAATCTGGTAGTCCTGCCCCGCGAACAATGTTTCCAATAAAGACATAAACCTCTCAACCCGTCCGGCTTCTATCGCCATCACGAAATCCTTAATGAAGCTGTCTTTGCCTTGACTTACAGGGGTGTAGTATCTAAACAGGAAACGAGAAAAACCTCTTTCCACTTCTTCGTTGGGGAAGTCCAAATGATAGGTCATAAAACGGGGATCATATCCTTTTATGGTAAGATAACCGCTTTGGTAAATCAACGGGATCGGGTTGGTGTCGATGGAGTCCAGACTGCCCAACAGGTCTGCAGTAGCTTCCTCGCGGGTGAGTCGTTCCAGGTCGTAGTTGTTACGCTTCATAGTCTCCACCAAGAACGTGGGCGTGCCGGAAGCAAACCAATAATCTCCAAAATCTTGGCTGTCAAGAGCATTGAGCAGGCTGAAGGGATTGTAAATCCCC
>CADAPW010000204.1 GCA_902789915.1 uncultured Bacteroidia bacterium
GCCTTCAAGCAACGCATGGGACAGACCGTGACGGCCTGGATGCGCGGTCAGGGGCAGTAGGGAGCTGCCCCAATGACTTTTAGATTCTGCAAAAACGGATTTGCAGAATTTGCAAAACAGTTTCAAAATCTGCAAAAAATAAAAACGGTTAGTTGCAAAATCTGCAATTTTTGCTGAATCCGCAAAACTTTTATCGGGATTTGCAAAACCTCTGTTTTGGGTTTTTTGAGGCGCTTTTCATATAAGAAAATGTACTACTTTTGCACGCCTTTAAGCAAGAGGTATGGCCGAGTTGAAGGCCGAATAATCTTGAAAAACGTTATTAAATTTTGAATCTTTAAATCAAATTTTGAATCTTTAAATCTTTAAATCTTTAAATCCAAAAAACAAATGTTCAGAAACTACAACAAACGAAAAGTCATCGTGCTTTGCCTTGGGCTTGCTGCCATGACGATGCTGCCCCAATGGGTGTCCGCTCAAGATAATGGCGGGTCGGGCACGCAGGCATGGTCTGGTAAGAGTTTATTTGGCAGGGACGGCTCGGGAAATGGCTACAGTGTCTCGACATCCGACGGCGGTAGCCATGCTGGATCCTTCGTGTCATTATTTGGCAGGCAAAACTTGAGAGGAGGCTCGGGCAGCGGCAGCGGCTACAGCATCTTTGTCGAACAGTTCGGCGGCGAGAATGGCGGCGGAACGGGAGGCTACAACATCGGCACCGAGCAATTTGGCGCCCCGCTCGGCAGCGGACTCTTCATCATGGCTGCGGCAGGCGCGGCCTACGCATTTTCAAAAAAACGTAAAAAACAGGAAAACAACTAAAAACACATCAATCTACAATGAAAAAACTTAGCACAATTATCATGGCTTTGGCTCTCGTGCTTGGTATGAGCCAATGCAAGAAACAGGAAACTCCCACCACGGGCAACAGTACCCCGGGATTTTACATCACCGTGAACGTGGGCGACCAGGACGGCAAGGATAATAACGGCGAAAAACACAACATCGCCCCGGCTTACGGATTGTTTTCCTTCTCCAACAATGACGTTCTTTATGTGGGCCATGACGGTAAATTTGTGGGCACACTGAAGTTCAAAAACGGCTTTTTCAGTGGCACCATTCACCCGAATGACGCACTCAACACGCCCCAGCCCTTGCACTTCTTTTTCTTGGGCAATTCGGAACTTAAGAGCGACACTACTGTGAACCAAACCACTTCGCTCAGCATCAGCATTGCCGACCAGAGCGGAAACCTGCCCGTGCTTTCCTACGGCGCTTCCACGAAGCCTTTCACCGGCGCAGGCACCACCTATTCCACCACGCTGAAGAACAAGTGCGCCTTGGTGAGGTTCGACCTTCAGCATCAAGGGGATTATGAAGTTACCCTGTCAAACGTGCCTACGCTGGCCACCGTCAACTTCGCCAATCCTACTGCTGAGACCGCCATCGTGGCCACTGAGGGCCAAACCAATGCCAATATGACCCTTTATGGCGAGGAAGGAAACACCGCTATCAGATGGGCCATCCTGCTGCCTGGCACCAACATTTCCCCTGAACAACACAGTGATTTGGATACTACCAACTATACTGGTGATGTTAACTTAGCAGAATTGGCATACAACGACTATGTCAACGGAGGCCTCAGCATCAACAATACTCTGCCCTTGCCTGATCCGCCTGCGGCAGAATACGCCGTTAAGACAAGTGATGGTACGTTGACCCAATTCTCGGTGAGTGCGAACAAGAAGGTCTATTTCTCGAGGGGCAACCTGGTGGCTTCCTTCTCAACTAATAGTTTCGCTGATGGCTGGAGTTTCCACGACACTCAGTTTGACGAGATTGATGGTCCATACGCAGTAAATGGTTTGGGTCAGATTCAATCTTATCACGATTATTCAAATACAAATTGTAATAATCCTGTTAATGAAAATGGACTAATTTTTTCATCGGGTCATTCCTCCGGAGACAGATTTACTTGGGGATATTTCGACCAAATTAAACTTACAACCTCTGAATATCTTAATGTAAATGAGAATCTGACTAAGACTGCAGCAGTGGCAAAAGACTGGGGCATTGTGTTTACGGAGAGTAGTCCAGAGGGTGGCAATTGGCGCACACTGAGTGCAGACGAGTGGATTTATTTGTTCAATGGCCCATCCAATGTGAGGGGAGACAAACGTTTCTTAAGGGTATTTTTAAGAAATTATCCAGATGAAGCTTGTTATATGGGTGTCTTCGTGTTCCCTGATAACTACTCTGGCTCAGGCCTTTCAGGCTCCTACACTTTTAATTCTGTAACAGGTAATCCGGCTATAATTCAGTATAGTAATGCTGATTGGCAAAAGATGCTTGACGCCGGAGCCGTGTTCTTGCCGTGCGTGGGCTATCGCTATAAAGAAAGATACTATGATTATTTGTGCTATAATTATAATACGTCTATTGGCGGAGGTATTGGCTACTATTGGTCGTCCTCTTGTACTGATAGTAATCCTTATAAAGCGAAGGCCTTGCACATCGTCGTTATGGGTGTAGCAAATGCGACTTATACCACTCCTAGAGTTGCAATTGAGAATTTGCAGCGCGAGTATGGCTATTGTGTCCGTTTGGTGTGGGATGCCAACTAAGCGGTTCGCAAGGAGGCGGGATTTCCAATTTCGCAAGCCGGGGGAAGGGAGATTTTCCATTCCCGCATGAAGATCGTAGAGACGTCACAGTGTGGCGTCTCTATGTTTTTTATTGCGGTAGGATGGACGGAGGCAGCGTCAGCGGGTCAAGACCCGCTGTCCCTACCGGGGTGCTGCCTGGCGGGGTGCTGCCTGCCGGGGAGCTGCCGTAGGTCGCGACCTACGGTTACGGGAGGTTGCGTCTTTCAGACGCGGGGGAGGACAATGCCATAATGGCAATCCGTGGAAAATTAATGGCAATCTGTGTGAAAAGGAAGTGTTTTTTTCCTATTTTTGCGTTCATAAACAGTTCAACAATTGACTACGTCGAATTATCATTTCAACAATCAACAATTAAACATCATCGCTTATGGGTAAATTTATGCAAGAATTCAAGGAGTTTGCCATGAAGGGCAACGTCATGGACATGGCTGTCGGTGTGGTCATCGGCGGCGCGTTCGGAAAAATCGTGTCTTCATTGGTGTCCGACATCATCATGCCACTCATCGGTGCCATCACGGGTGGTCTTAATTTCACCGACTGGAAGTGGGTCATCCGCGAAGCCGTCATGGAGGGCGAGACCGTGGTGAAGCCCGAGTTGTGCATGACTTGGGGCAACTTCCTGCAAGTCGTCTTCGACTTCATCATCATTGCCTTCTCGATCTTCCTGGTCATCAAGGGCATCAACAAGCTGAAGAGAGAAGAGCCCAAGCCCGAAGAGCCTGCCGCTCCCGCCGGCCCGACCCAAGAGGAACTCCTCGCCGAAAAATAAGGGCGCACCCCATAAGGTGCGCCCTTATTTTTGGCTATCAGCCCATAAAAATGCACTCAAATAGCCAAAAATAATCCATTTTTTTGAAATCATCGCTGTTTCCTCAAAAAACACTACATTTGCAGTTTCAATCGGTAGTGCAATGAAGCGTAAACTTTTGCTCGTCATAGGATTTCTTTTCTGTTTCGCCCTTGCTGCAAAGGCGACGCACCAGCGTGCCGCCGAAATCACCTATACCTGGCGCGGCGGCAATGCCTACGAGTTTACGCTGACCACCTACAATGTGCCCAACGCGGCTTGGATGCAACGCGATTCCTTGTTCATCAACTGGGGCGATGGCTCCGGAGAGTATGTGCCACGAACCGAATGGCACAATCTGGGTGAAGAATGCGTCTTGAACACCTACAAGGCTATTCACAATTATGCTACTACAGGTACCTACACCATCAGCATGGAGGATGCCAACCGAAACTATGGCGTTGTCAACGTGCCCAACTCAGTGATGGTGCCTATGCACATTGAGACGGAACTGGTCATCAACCCGTTTTTGGGCTACAACAACTCCGTGCAGCTGTTGAACCCGCCTTTGGACAGGGGTTGCGTGGGCAAGCTCTATCTGCACAATCCCTCGGCTTACGACCCCGATGGCGACAGCTTGAGTTATAGACTGGTCACCTGCAAGGGCTTGGATGGCTATGATATTGAGGGCTATTCTTTGCCGCAGGCCTCGCAATCCTTTGACATCGACCCGCTTACGGGCGAGTTGCGCTGGCAGAATCCTGTCGTGCAAGGTGAATACAACGTGGCCATCATGGTGGAGGAGTGGCGGCATGGCGTGAAGATAGGCTCCGTGGTGCGCGACATGCAAATCCTGATTTCGTATTGCGACAACGACCTGCCGCAAATCTATTGCGATGACCAATACTGCCTCGTGGCGGGTGAACAGCTCGATTTCGTCATCTCAGCCTCCGACCCCAATGGCGACAATGTCACTTTGACGGCTTCTGGAGCGCCTCTTGAGGTGGCGGTGAGTCCGGCCACACTGACGCCAGAATCGGCCTTCGGATTGCAGCCACAGATGGAGTTCCTTTGGAATACCAACTATTTCCACATCCGCAACACGCCTTATCAAGTGGTGGTCCACGCCAAGGATGACGACGAGCCTGTCAGCCTGACCAATATCAAAACGATAAGCATCAATGTGATGGCCCCCAAGGTGCAGGGCTTTGCCGCCGACATGCACGGCCATGATGCGACCTTGTCGTGGCTGCCGTATTCTTGTCCCAATGCAGTGGCGATGCTCATCTACCGCAAGGCGGGCTGCGATGGCTACGAACCCGATTTCTGTGAGACAGGCATACGCGACGGCTACCAACTCATCGCCACCTTGAATGAGACTTCAGCGACAAGCTACACCGATGCCAACCTCTCGCAAGGCATGGCCTACGAATACCGCATCCTTGCCCAGTTCCCCGATGGTGCATTGAGTATCGTCAGCGATGCGGCCTGCGTGGAATTGAAAAATGACAGCCCGCTGATGACCCATGTCAGCAACGACAGCATCGACCTTGTCTCGGGTCATGTCGTCACCTGTTGGGCCAATCCGAAAGAGATTGACGAACAATATGTTGCGCCATATAACTACACCTTGACCCGCATCCTTGATGGCGTGACCTCCGTCGTTTACGAAGGTGCCGACACGACCTTCCTCGATATCAACCTTGACTTGGCTGAGGCCAGCGCTTTATTATATAAGGTGCAAATGCGCGATGCCCGTCAGCAGCTGATGGGGGAGAGCACCACGGCTTCGGCGGTGATGTTAACGGCAAACGGAACTAACGATGAGGCTCGCCTCTCATGGACGGAAGCTGTTCCATGGCTTGTTGACAGCACCCAAGTTTTCAAGGAGGTCGACAATCATTTTGTTAGGATTGCCTCGGTGACCCATCTCGCTTTCACCGACACCGACGTGGAAAGCGACGCGACCTATCGTTACTATGTCCGCACCTTTGGACATTACACCCTTGAGGGCATCATGCGACCTTTGGTCAACTATTCCGCCATCAAGGCGGTCCGCATCGGACATGAGGACCCAGAGGAGGAATTTTCATACGTGTTGCCCAACGTCATCACGCCCAACGGTGATGGTATCAACGATGTCTTTGAGCCGAAAGTGACAGGCTTGGATTTGATTGTCGGGGCCAAGACGGTCATCTTTAACCGTTGGGGCAACATCCTTTGCGACACCGACGACCCGCTCATCCAATGGGACGGCAAGAGCAAACTGACGAGATTGGATTGCCCGCCGGGGACGTATTTCTATGTTACGGAAATCGACCATATAGGCAAAGCGGGCGAAGAACATCTGCGGTTGCAGGGGTCGATTACCATTGCGGCATCGCCGCCCTTTTTCATTTAATCAGTATTTCATCATCTCGATGAGGTCGACCATGCGGTTGGAATAACCCCATTCGTTGTCGTACCACGACATGATCTTCACCATCTTACCCATCACCATGGTGCTTTGGGCATCGAAGATGCTGCTGTGGGGGTTGTGGATGACGTCGCAGCTCACGATTGGGTCCTCGGTGTATTCGAGCACACCCTTCATCGGGCCTTCGGCGGCTTCCTTCATGGCGGCGTTGATCTCTTCCTTCGTGGCTTCGGTCTTCAGCGTG